>DKMV01000314.1:0-547 GCA_002469605.1 Leclercia sp. UBA7405 | reverse complement strand
GCCGGATATGGCGGTGGGGCTATACGACTGGGCGCTGATTGTCGATAACCAAGAGCAGCGGGTGTCACTGGTGTGCCACGGGGATGCCCAGGCGCGCCTGGCGTGGCTGGAGGCGCAGCGCCGCCCTTCCCTGCCCGCATTCCGCCTGACCTCCGGCTGGCGCGCCAATATGACCGCCCAGCAGTACGACGAAAAATTCCAGCGGGTGCAGGCCTACCTGCAGAGCGGCGACTGTTATCAGGTGAACCTTGCTCAGCGTTTTCAGGCCAGCTACGAGGGGGACGAGTGGCAGGCCTTTACCCGTCTGAACGCGCAAAACCGCGCCCCCTTCAGCGCCTTTGTGCGCCTGGATGAGGGGGCAATTCTGAGCCTGTCGCCGGAGCGTTTTATTCATTTATATGATGGCAACATCCAGACCCGCCCCATTAAGGGTACCCTGCCGCGCCTGGCCGATGCCCAGGCCGATCGCCAGCAGGCGGAGCGGCTGGCCGCCTCGCCAAAAGATCGCGCCGAAAACCTGATGATTGTCGATCTGATGCGCAACGAC
>DKMV01000268.1:5657-5850 GCA_002469605.1 Leclercia sp. UBA7405 | reverse complement strand
CCCACCGGGACAACCCCGGCGCGGTAGTGGCCCGGATGTCTCAGATACTCCGTCTTCCCGTTAAGGAAACTCTATGATTTACCCTGATGAAAACATGCTCTATGCCCCGGTGGAATGGCAGGACTGCTCCGAAGGCTATACGGATATTCGCTACCACAAATCGGCTGACGGGATCGCCAAAATCACCATCAAC
>DKMV01000268.1:0-5521 GCA_002469605.1 Leclercia sp. UBA7405 | reverse complement strand
ATCGCCAAAATCACCATCAACCGCCCGCAGGTGCGTAACGCCTTTCGCCCGCTCACCGTCAAGGAGATGATTCAGGCCCTGGCGGATGCCCGCTATGACGACAATATCGGCGTTATTGTCCTGACCGGTGAAGGTGAAAAGGCCTTCTGCGCCGGCGGCGATCAGAAGGTGCGCGGCGATTACGGCGGATATCAGGATGACTCCGGCGTGCATCACCTGAACGTCCTCGACTTCCAGCGCCAGATCCGCACCTGCCCGAAACCGGTGGTGGCGATGGTGGCCGGCTACTCCATCGGCGGCGGCCACGTGCTGCACATGATGTGCGACCTGACCATTGCGGCAGAAAACGCCATCTTCGGCCAGACCGGCCCGAAAGTAGGCTCCTTCGACGGCGGCTGGGGCGCGTCCTATATGGCGCGCATTGTGGGGCAGAAAAAAGCCCGTGAAATCTGGTTCCTCTGTCGTCAGTACAACGCCCAGGAGGCGCTGGATATGGGGCTGGTCAACACCGTGGTGCCGGTTGCCGATCTGGAAAAAGAGACCGTGCGCTGGTGTCGCGAAATGCTGCAAAACAGCCCGATGGCGCTGCGCTGCCTGAAGGCCGCGCTGAATGCCGACTGTGACGGCCAGGCCGGTCTGCAGGAGCTGGCGGGCAATGCGACCATGCTCTTCTATATGACTGAAGAGGGCCAGGAAGGGCGCAACGCCTTCAACGAGAAGCGCCAGCCAGATTTCAGCAAATATAAACGGAACCCGTAATGCGCACGGCACAGGTTTACCGCTGGCAGATCCCTATGGACGCGGGCGTGGTACTGCGCGAAAGGCGGTTAAAAACCCGTGACGGTCTGCTCGTCCGGCTGGCGCAGGGCGGGCGGGAAGGGTGGGGAGAGATCTCCCCCCTGCCGGGCTTTAGCCTGGAGTCGCTGGACGAGGCGTGCGACGCTCTGCTGGCGTGGGTTACCGCCTGGCGAGACGGCGGACAGTCGGCGCTGCCCGATGTCCCCTCCGTTGCCTTTGGTCTCAGCTGCGCGCTGGCCGAGCTCGAGGGCAGCCTGCCAGAAACCGCAGATTACCGCGCCGCGCCGCTCTGTACCGGCGATCCCGATGAACTCTTTGCCCTGCTTGCCGCGATGCCCGGCGAGAAGGTCGCCAAAATCAAGGTCGGCCTCTATGAAGCGGTGCGCGACGGGATGGTGGTCAATCTGCTGCTGGAAGCCATTGCGGACCTGCGCCTGCGCCTGGACGCCAATCGCGCCTGGACGCCGGTAAAAGCGCAGCAGTTTGCAAAGTACGTTAAGCCGGAGCTGCGGCCCCGCATCGCGTTTCTTGAGGAGCCCTGCAAAACCTGCGCCGACTCCCTCGCGTTTGCCCGCGAAACCGGCATCGCTATTGCCTGGGATGAGAGCCTGAGGGAGCCCGGTTTTGAGTTTATCGCTGAACCGGGCGTCAGCGTGGTGGTGATCAAACCAACGCTGACCGGCAGCCTCGAAAAAGTACGCCAGCAGATCGCAGCCGCCCAGGCTGCGGGCATGACGGCGGTGATCAGCTCATCCATTGAATCAAGCCTTGGCCTGAGCCAGCTGGCGCGTATTGCCGCCTGGCTGACGCCGCAAACCGTGCCCGGTCTGGATACCCTGAGCCTGATGCAGGCGCAGCTACTGCGTCCGTGGCCGGGTAGCACCTTGCCCCTTTGGGGTCGTGAGGCGCTGGAGCCGTTACTATGATCTTCACCGACTGGCCCTGGCGCCACTGGCGGGCGCAGAATGCCGATAAACCGGCTCTGCGGCTAAATGGCCAGCCGCTGAGCTGGGGGCAGCTCTGCCAGCGGATTGATGCCCTGGCCAGCGGCTTTGCGCAGCAGGGGGTGAAAGAGGGCGATGGGGTGATGCTGCAGGCGCACAACCACCCTGATACGCTTCTGGCGTGGCTGGCGTTGTTACAGTGCGGGGCGCGGCTTCTGCCCGTTAACCCGCAGCTGCCGCGCCCGCTGCTTGAGGTTCTCCTTCCGCAGATGACCCTGCGTTTTGCGCTGGTGCTGAACGGCATGGGCGACTATACCGGCCTGCAAACGCTGGAGATGCGTGACGGGCCGGATCGGACCTGCGCCCCCTGGCAGGCCGATCGGCTGGCGACCATGACCCTCACCTCGGGCTCAACGGGGCTGCCCAAAGCCGCGGTGCATACCTGTGACGCACACCTCGCCAGCGCCGAAGGGGTACTGGCGTTATTACCTTTTGCCGGCGATGACGATTGGCTGCTCTCCCTGCCTCTGTTCCACGTCTCCGGGCAGGGGATCCTCTGGCGCTGGCTGCTGGCAGGCGCCCGTCTTACCGTGTGCGACAAACAGCCGCTGGAGCAGATGCTGGAGGGCTGTACGCACGCCTCGCTGGTGCCCACCCAGCTCTGGCGCTTGCTCAGATCCGACGCGCAGGTTGCATTAAAAGCCGTACTGTTGGGCGGGGCGGCCATTCCGGTTGAACTTACGCTTGAAGCCCGTCAACGCGGCATTCGCTGCTGGTGTGGGTATGGGCTAACCGAGTTTGCCTCTACCGTCTGTGCCAAAGAGGCCGACGGCAAGGCCGACGTAGGCAGCGTGCTTCCCGGTAGATCGTTACGGCTGGTGGAGGACGAAGTGTGGTTAAAGGCACAGAGCATGGCCAGCGGCTACTGGCGTAACGGTACCCTGACGCCGATTGCCAACGCCGAAGGCTGGTTTGCCACCCGCGATCGCGGCGAGATTGACCAGGGGCGTCTCACTATTCTCGGGCGCATGGATAATCTCTTTTTCAGCGGTGGCGAAGGCATTCAGCCAGAAGAGATTGAGCGGGTGATTGCCACCCATCCGCAGGTAAGCCAGGCCTTTGTCGTACCGCTCGATGATGTCGAGTTCGGTCAGCGTCCGGTAGCGGTGGTGGAGTGCGAAACCGGAGCAGACATTACCCGGCTGCCGCTCTGGCTCAGCGATAAGCTGGCGCGTTTTCAGCAGCCGGTTCACTGGCTGGTGCTGCCGCCCGAGCTAAAAAATGGCGGGATTAAAATTTCGCGCCGCGCATTGCAGGAGTGGGTCAACCACTCGCTAAAAGGCTAATCTGCGAGGCTGTTCGGTAAATCGCATCATCCTGCATGACATCGCTACGTGCTGTGCTATTTTCCGCCAAAAGGATCGGGCGTAAGGGAAAATATGCACGGCTCACACTCAACAACACCGCATGACGCGGTATTTCGCAAACTACTTTCGCACGCAGAGACGGCGCGGGATTTTTTTACGCTCCATCTCCCCGAGCATCTTCGGGAACTGTGTGACCTGTCGTCGCTGGCTCTCGAGTCGGGTAGCTTTGTCGAGGAGGATCTCCGCCTTTGCTACTCCGATATCCTTTACTCTATGAAAACGGCCGGCGGCACGGGCTACATCTATGCCCTGATAGAGCATCAAAGCTCACCCGATCCTAATATGGCGTTTCGCCTGATGCGCTATGCTATTGCCGCCATGCAGCGTCACCTTGATAAGGGGCACGCGGCGCTGCCGCTGGTGATACCGCTTCTCTTTTATCACGGCAAAATTTCGCCCTATCCGTGGTCATTACGCTGGCTCGATGCGTTTGCCCATCCTGAACAGGCCCGGGCGTTATATAGCCAGGCCTTTCCGCTGGTGGATATCACCTGCGTGCCGGACGAGACTATTATTCAACACCGCCGTCTTGCCATGCTGGAGCTACTGCAAAAACATATCCGCCAGCGAGATCTGCTGGAGCTGCACCAGCATCTGGTCAGGATCCTGACGCTGGGATACACTGGCGACGCGGAGTTGAAAACGCTGCTGAATTATCTTGTCCAGGCCGGCCATACCGCCGATCCCGCGGCGTTTTTATCCTCCCTTGCCAGCAGTACAAAGGATCATCAACAGAAGGAGACGTTAATGAACATTGCGCAATATCTCCGTGAAGAGGGGATGGCAAAAGGAATTGCTCAGGGTCTGAATCAGGGGATAGCCCAGGGCCTGAATCAAGGAATTGCACAGGGCGTGGAACAGGAGGCGCTGCGTATCGCCCGAACCATGCTCGACAACGGCCTTGAGCCGGAACGGGTGGCGCAGCTGACCGGGCTGACACCCGAAATCATTGAACAGGCACAACACTAATTCCCGCGCAACGCCTCGGGAGCTTCGGCTCCCGCTTATCCGCATAAAGACCAGGGTTTCAAATCGTTACAAACTACGGCCCATATACCCTCTAATCGGGCATTGATTGCCGCTTCGCTCGGGTTAAAATCACGCGCTTTGGGGCTTTCTCTATAAATGTGCGGGATCACGACAATGAAAAAAGTGGCATTAATTGGCCTGAGCGGCCTGATGTTTGTATCTGCGACGGCCAGTGCCATCTCTGTCAGCGGCCAGGCGGGTAAAGACTATACCAACGTTGGCATCGGTTTTGGCACTGAAACCACCGGCCTGGCGCTGAGCGGTAACTGGACCAACAACGATGACGAAGGCGACGTGGCAAGCCTTGGTCTGGGTCTGAACGTCCCCCTGGGTCCCTTTATGGCGACCGTGGGTGGTAAAGGCATCTACAGCAACCCGAAAGATAACGATGAGGGCTATGCAGCAGCGGTAGGTGGCGGGTTACAGTGGAAGATTGGCGACAGCTTCGGGATCTTTGGCGAGTACTACTACTCTCCGGACTCGCTCTCCAGCGGTATTGATAGCTATAAAGAGGCGAATGCGGGCGCACGCTGGACCATTATGCGACCCATTACTATCGAAGCGGGCTATCGCTACCTGAACCTCGCCGGTAAAGATGGCAATCGGGATAACGCCATTGCCGACGGCCCTTATGTGGGCGTAAGCGCAGGCTTCTAACCCTCCGGCGCGGTGTTCCGCCGCGCCTGTTTCCCTCTTCCCACCCCCGTCGATTGCGCTATAGTGTTTTCACCACCTTTAAGGGAGAACACAATGATAAACGTGGAGATGTTATCCACCGGCGACGAAGTGCTGCATGGGCAAATCACGGATACCAATGCGGCCTGGCTGGCAGATTTTTTCTTTGAGCAGGGATTACCCTTAACCCGCCGCAACACCGTCGGCGATGATCTGAATGCGCTGGTCTCGGTGCTGCGTGAGCGCAGCGAGCATGCGGATGTGCTGATTGTGAACGGCGGTCTGGGCCCGACCAGCGACGATCTGAGCGCGCTGGCAGCGGCCACCGCCAAAGGCGAAGCGCTGGTTCTGCACGCCGAGTGGCTCACTTACATGGAGCAGTTTTTCCAGGAGCGTGGCCGGGTGATGGCGCCCAGCAACCGCAAGCAGGCAGAGATCCCCGCCAGCGCCGAGCTGGTTCATAACCCGGTAGGCACCGCCTGCGGCTTTGCGCTACAGCTCAATCGCTGCCTGATGTTCTTTACCCCGGGCGTGCCTTCAGAATTTAAGGTGATGGTGGAACAAGAGATCCTGCCGCGGCTGCGTCAGCGCTTCACCCTGCCGGAGCCACCGCTGTGTCTGCGCCTCACCACCTTTGGCCGCTCCGAG
>DKMV01000162.1 GCA_002469605.1 Leclercia sp. UBA7405 | reverse complement strand
GCAGGCAGGCCTTTATAGTCGATACCCACTTTTTCTTTATCGCCTTCGCCTTTACCCAGATTGGCGTCGAGCAGGAATTTGTCACCGATATTGAGGAAAACTTTGCCTTCTTTGAAGGTCGATACGCGGATCTTCGGTCCCTGAAGGTCGCCGAGAATGGCGACATGACGTCCCAGTTTGGCCGCGATCTCGCGGACTCTGTCCGCACGTAATTTATGATCTTCCGGCGTGCCGTGAGAGAAGTTCATACGCACCACGTTGGCGCCTGCGGCGATGATTTTCTCGAGATTATTATCGCGGTCGGTAGCCGGGCCTAAGGTGGTAACGATCTTGGTTCTGCGAAGCCTTCTGGACATGTAATACTCCGTTGACTAAAACAACTTTGGTGTTGCGTGAACAATGATTCGGCGCTCTGTGCAAACTTACCGAATAGCGAAATAAGTAACAACCTTGTTTTATTAAGAAGGGACGTTGCCCTTTATAAGCAACTCTTTATCAAAACGCGATTCCCTGAGCGCTTCTTTGACCCGCTTCAAGTTATCCCGGAATTTTGCGCCGCGACGCAGGGTAAAACCGGTGGCCAGCACGTCAATCACCGTCAGCTGCGCGAGGCGGGAGACCATGGGCATATAGATGTCGGTATCTTCCGGCACGTCCAGGGTGATGGCCAGCGTCGCCTCCCGGGCCAGCGGGGTGCCCGCGCTCGTCAGGGCGATAACCATCGCATCGTTCTCCCGCGCCAGCTGGGCCAGCTCCACCAGGCTCTTGGTGCGCCCGGTATGGGAGATGAGCACCACCACGTCGTCTTCGCTACCGTTCATACAGCTCATGCGTTGCAGGACGATGTCGTCGGAGTAGATAACCGGGACGTTAAAGCGGAAGAATTTATTCATGGCGTCGTGGGCAACGGCCGCCGAGGATCCCAGCCCGAAGAAGGCAATCTTCTTGGCCTGGGTCAGCAGATCCACCGCGCGGTTGATCGACGCCATATCCAGCGACTGGCGAACCTGGTCAAGGGTCGCCATCGCCGATTCGAAAATTTTGGCGGTATAAGCTTCAACGTTGTCATCTTCGTCAACGTTGCGATTTACGTATGGGGTGCCGTTAGCCAGACTTTGCGCCAGATGCAGTTTAAAATCCGGAAAGCCGCGGGTCTCCATGCTGCGACAGAAGCGGTTCACGGTCGGCTCGCTGACGCCGGACGCCAGGGCTAAAGCCGCGATGCTTGAATGAATAGCCTGCGCAGGAGAGGCGAGAATTACTTCAGCCACTTTACGCTCGGATTTGCTAAGGTGTTCCAGTTGGAACTGGATTTTTTCCAGCATGTTCATTGTTAACAGGCGCTCGTCTGTGGAAGCGATTTCATTAATACGTGAAATCGTGGCTCTGATTAGCCAGAATATACGCCTGTGACTTCCCGAAAGGGCAATTAACCGTAAGAAATATTGTTGTTTTTTTTCATAACTTGATCGCGGTCGGATTTTAGCAACCTGCTCAAGGGGCAAAATTTAAACGGTTTCAGCTCAGGAGCCGCAACTGATGCGATTCCAGAGGCAAAAAGCGGCGTATCGCACAGGACGATAAGCGCTAATGGTTTCAGGAATGACGTAAAAGCAGTACAGTGCAGTGTAATAAAATTACAACGATATTCTGGCAAAAGCACCAGAGTATTTAACTGAGGAGAATGACATGGCGGTAACGCAAACAGCCCAGGCATGTGACCTGGTCATTTTCGGCGCGAAAGGCGATCTTGCACGCCGTAAATTGCTGCCTTCCCTGTATCAACTGGAAAAAGCGGGTCAGATCCATCCGGATACCCGCATTCTGGGCGTCGGCCGCGCGGACTGGGATAAGGACGCGTACACGAAAGTGGTGCGTGAAGCGCTGGAAACTTTCATGAAAGAGAAAATCGATGAAAGTTTGTGGGATAAGCTGAGCGGACGCCTTGATTTCTGCAACCTGGACGTTAACGACACCGCCTCCTTTACCCGTCTGGGTAAGATGCTGGACCAGGAAAACCGCGTCACCATCAACTATTTTGCCATGCCGCCAAGCACCTTCGGCGCCATCTGCAAAGGGCTGGGCGAAGCGAAACTGAACGCCAAGCCGGCGCGCGTGGTGATGGAGAAGCCGCTGGGCACCTCGCTGGACACCTCCCGCGAAATCAACGATCAGGTGGGTGAATACTTCGAGGAGTGCCAGGTTTACCGTATCGACCACTATCTGGGTAAAGAGACGGTACTGAACCTGCTGGCGCTGCGCTTTGCCAACTCCCTGTTCGCCAATAACTGGGATAACCGCACCATCGACCACGTGGAGATCACCGTGGCCGAAGAGGTGGGCATTGAAGGCCGCTGGGGTTATTTCGACCAGGCGGGCCAGATGCGCGACATGATCCAGAACCACCTGCTGCAAATTCTCTGCATGATCGCCATGTCTCCGCCGTCAGACCTCTCTGCGGACAATATCCGCGACGAGAAAGTGAAGGTCCTTAAATCCCTGCGCCGTATCGATCGTTCGAACGTGCGTGAAAAAACC
>DKMV01000047.1 GCA_002469605.1 Leclercia sp. UBA7405 | reverse complement strand
GAGGATTTTATCCGCCATGTTGATGCACTAAAGAGGGCATAAGATGGCGACAGCAATATTTATGGTATTGATGGTTTCCGGCTACTGGTACACCAGCCGCGATCTCTCCACCCGGTTTAAAATCAAGCGCTCCTTCGGCTGGGATGTCTATTTTCTGGTCGCTCTGTATGGCTGTATTTTCGTATTGCAGGGGGTGATTGCCACCGGCCTGCTCTGGCTGATACTGCTTATCCTCTCGTTTGCCGTTAATAACTTCCACCCCACCGCGCAGAACTATGCCGACTGGCAGATAGAGTTTATGAACTGGAGCTTTCTCGGGATCCAGGCGCCGGTGGTCGTCATGCTGGCCTTTGCCATCCTGTTTTGTCTCTATCGATCAAACTGGGCGGGTAGCGCCCGGCTGGACGGCGAAGGCAGAAAACAGCTCTATAAGCGGCTGGCCCGCTCGAGCGGTATTGAGCAGTTGCTCTACCAGTGTATGGAGGCAGGCGAGCTGGCGCTGGTGACGCTTAAGTCGAGACGCATTTACGTGGGCATGATCCACACCGCTAACCTGGAGTATGAGAAGACGGCTAATATCGTGCTGGTGCCGATGCTGAGCGGATATCGCGACGGCAAGACGATGAATCTGTGCATCGAGAACAACTACAGCAAGTGGTATGCCGACCACGATATCACCCTTGATTCAGAGCCCACAAGCGCGATGGCCTTCAGAAAGGTGATTATGCTGGATCAGGTGGAGAGTATTTCGATCTTCGATCCCGCCAGCGCCAGTTCGCTGGAGATGGCGCAGCAGGCAGATAAAGAGGAGTAAGGCTGGTGGTTTTCGCGTGGCCTATACTGAATATATTAGAGAACCTTATTCATTCTTTACGCTATCTGAGGTCCTATGCAATTTCCCGGTATCCCGGAAAACGAGGAAGAACGTCTTAAATCACTCTATCTGGCGGACCTGCTGGATACCCGGGATGATGAGCGTTTCGACCGTTTAACCCGGCTGGCTAAGAAAATCTTTCAGGTTCCCGTGGTGCTGATAAGCCTCCTCGATCGCGAGCGGCAGTGGCTGCTGGCCTGCGAGGGGCTGGGCACGCGCGAGACGCCGCGCAATATCTCCTTCTGTGGCCATGCCATTTTGCAGGAAGGACCTTTCATCGTTACCGACGCTACCCAGGATGAACGTTTTCACGATAACCCGCTGGTGACGGGTGAGCCCCATATCCGTTTTTACGCCGGTTATCCCGTTCATCTGCCGGGGGGCGAAGTGGCCGGCACGCTTTGCCTGATCCACACTACGCCGCGCGGCTTTAACGACGACGATATTGCTTCGCTGAAGGACCTGGCCTTTATCGTGGAAGATGAGTTCCAGGTGATTGGCATGGCGATGACCGACAGCCTGACCGGCATCTCTAACCGGCGTGGTTTTTATAAAATGGGCGAAAAGCGCTTCTCCTCGCTGACGAAAAAAGGGGTGGCATTTAGCCTGATCTTCTTTGACCTGGATAAGTTCAAACCCATCAACGACCTGTGGGGACACGCCGAAGGGGATGAGGTGCTAAAACGCTTTTCTGAACAGTTGTTCCAGCACCTTAGCCCGGGGGATATCGCGGGCCGTCTGGGTGGGGATGAATTCGCTGTGCTTATTACCAATAAAGAGCGGACCGACGCTTTTCTGAGCGCCCTGCGTAAAAGCATGGATGCGTATAATCAGCGCTCGGGCAAACCCTACAATATCAATTACTCCTTCGGCGTACTGCACAATGACGTCGGCGCCTGGCCATCGCTGGGAGAGATGATTAAAGAGAGTGACAGCGTGATGTATTCAAAGAAACGCAGGAAGAGTTTGTGACAGTGTAACGCCCGTGCCTTGCGCCGCTATGCCGCACTGCGTATTATCCCATGCCCCTTTTCACTATAAGGTTAAGATGATGGAAAAGAACTTCTCAGATGAACAAAAAGAACTTCTTAATCGCGTTGTTTTTGCCCATATCGATAAGATGATGTCCGAGGTTATCCACGTCGTGGAACAAACCGAAAAATCCGCGAATCAGGAGCTGGAGGATAATGGGATCGATATGACCGATTTCTATCCGGCGAATAAAAAATTTCTGATGATGACCATTGTTCAAAAGCTTATTGACGAGGTACACGGCGGGAATATGGCGCTGGCGCAAAAAATGGTCACTATGGAAGCTAGAAGGCTTAACGTCAGCGTGCATGTTGATGCTGAAAACCGGGATAAGTGATAGCGCGAGGCTTCTGCAGATATGACCAGTTTAAAACGTAAAAATTATCCGCAGTTGGGTGAAGTAAAAGCCCCCTACGTTCATGCCGTAAAACATAACGACACGCTCTATATTTCCGGCCTGACCGCCTTCGGTACCCCGGCGCAACGCCTGGGAATCGCCGAACAGGCAGATGAGATTTTCCGGCAGATAAAAACCGTAATGACCGCAGAGGGGATAGATGCGTCCAGCCTGATCAAGGTGACCATTTTTATCACCTCTTTTGCGGAGATCGACGCGCTGCGCGCCGTGCTGTTTCGCCACTATGGCGAGCATCTGCCCGCCAGTTCGCTGGTAGAGGTGAGCCGGCTTTTCTCACCGGATCTGAAGATTGAGATCGAAGCTGTATGCGGGCTGTAAAGCGCCCGCTCTGTTCAGGTTAACTGATAGTACTTGTCCGGCAGGATGCGGGCCGGGATCTCGGTTTCGTCGTTCATCTGCAGCAGGTCGATCTCCATGGCGTTGCAGATAGCATCCAGCGGCAGGTCGTTATTCTCGATGCCGAACGGCTCTTCCAGCTCTTCCGCCAGCGCATCCAGCGAGATAAAGGTGTAGGAGATAAGCACCGATACGAAGGGCGTCATGTAGTGGAGATCGCTCACCAGCGCAAAAGGCAGCATGATGCAGAAGAGATAGACCGTGCGGTGCAAAATCAGGGTGTAGGCAAAGGGAACCGGGGTATTGGCAATACGCTCGCACCCGGCCAGCACCGCCGACATATCGTTCAGTCGGTTGTTC
>DKMV01000335.1 GCA_002469605.1 Leclercia sp. UBA7405 | reverse complement strand
GAAGCTGGCCATTACGACGCCATTCAGCTGCCGGACGGCACACTCAAAAAGCACCCCAGAAGTATCGCCTTCGCCAGCATGGACGAAACCGAATTCCAGCAGTTGTATAAAGCCGCGCTCGATGTTCTGTGGCGCTGGATCCTGTCCCGGGCATTCAGGGACCAGCGCGAGGCCGAGAGCGCCGCTGCGCAGCTGATGAGCTTCGCGGGGTGATGGAAATGAAAGAGAGCTGGTTCCAGCATACCGACTGCACCACGCAGCAGGCAGAAGAACTCATGGCGCAATACCGGCGCCGCGGCGTGAAGGTCGAGCGCAGCCTAAACCCAGATTACCTCACCTGGACCGTCAGCGCCCGGCTGCCGGAAGGCAACAAACCGCCGCGGGCCGATCGCCGGTGGCAAAACCGGATGTGGGGGTGATCATGACGGACTTACGAAAAGCGGCTCGCGGTCGCGAATGTCAGGTGCGGATCCCCGGCGTGTGCAACGGCAACCCAGAAACGAGCGTACTGGCGCATATACGCCTGGCCGGGCTGTGCGGTACCGGCATTAAGCCGCCTGACCTGATTGCCACTATCGCATGCAGCAGCTGTCACGACGAAATCGACCGCCGCACCCGCTTGGTCGATGCCGATTATGCAAAGGAGTGCGCGCTGGAGGGCATGGCCCGAATGCAGGTTATCTGGCTGAAAGAGGGGAAGGTGAAAGCGTGAGCGAGTACAAAATTTCATTGCCATGGCCGCCGAGCAATAACCGCTACTACCGGCACAACCGCGGGCGCACGCACATCAGTAAAGAAGGGCAGGCTTACCGCGACCATGTGTCTCAGATCATCAAAGACCAGCTGCTGGATGTTGGAATTTCCGGCCCGGTGAAGATCCGCATCGAATGTTATATGCCTGACCGCCGCCGCAGGGACCTGGACAACCTGCAGAAGGCTGCATTCGACGCACTGACCAAAGCCGGGTTCTGGCAGGACGACCAGCAGGTAGACGATTACCGCGTAAAGCGGATGCCGGTCATCAAGGGCGGCAAACTGGAGTTAACCATCACCGAGCTGGAGCCAGCATGAAACCAGAACTGATTGAATCGCTTCGCATGCGCTGGCAGCGCCTTCGCATTTACCGCCGCCCGGGTTCGGTGCTGGTGGATTACCGCATTCTTCGCAATTTTATTCGCATTAGCCAGTTGGCAGGGACCGGGGCATGAATACTCAATATCTTCAGTATGTACGCGAACAGCTCATGGTGGCCACCGCCGATCTCAGTGGAGCAACAAAGGGTCAGTTGATGGCATGGCTGGAGAACGCCCAGTTCGACACGAAGACCTATAAGCGGAAGAAGCCCAAAGTTTGGGACGAGGAAAGCGAGAAGTGGGTGCCAGTTGATAACCCTCCAATACCCGGTAAGCACTCACATGCCAAAGGTTCACACATCCCACTGGTTCAGCCGGTTGAATACTCCACCGCATCTTGGCGCCGGGCAGTTCTGTCGCTTGAAGAGCACCAGAAGGCGTGGCTGCTCTGGAACTACAGCGAGAACACAAGCTGGGAGAACCAGGTATCAATTACCCAGTGGGCGTGGTCAGAGTTCAGGGCGCAACTGGGTACCAAAAAAGTGGTCAGCAAGACTATGGACAGGCTGAAGGCGTTAATCTGGCTGGCGGCGCAGGACGTGAAGGAGGTATTGGCTGGGCGTGATCCTTATCAGTATGGGGACCTGGCTGCGCTGGTGGGCGTGAGTAAAACCAATTGGTCGACGAACTATGTCGAAAACTGGGAGGCAATGGTGAGGTTGTTTGTTCGCTTAGATACTGACTCACTAAAGCAAGTTTCGCGATCACGTTCACAACAAAAAGCGACAAATTGCCAGCCAAGTATTGCAGAAATGAACTAATTGACGTATATTTCAGCTAAATCTGATATCGTCGCCATAGCTTTAGTTGTCGACCGAATCACATTAAAAGCCCGAGGTTATCGCCTTGGGCTTTTTCGTATCTGGAATACCCCTACCTGGGACTATAAGCGCATAGCGCAACGCAGCACCCATCGATTGGCGGACCAGAACCCGCCTTTTTTATTCAAGGCCGCAGGCATACACCCCCAGATGCCAAGTAGCTATCGTGCCTGACGGCCTTCCCACCTACACATAGCACCCCGAAACCATCGGAGGTGAGAGATGTTACGAATGGATAAATTAACCACCGGCGCAGCTTATGGCGCCTCTGCGGGGAGCGTGTTGAACGGCATTCTTAACGCATACAGCCCTGAGCAGTGGAACGCCATCGGCGTGCTGGTGGGCATAGTAGTTGCTGTTCTTACGTACCTGACAAACCTTTATTTCCAGATCCGCAGGGATAACCGCAACAGGGGCCATCATGAATCCGACGCTGAGAAATAAACTCATTGCCACGATCCTTGGTGGCTCCGGTGCTATCTCTATTGCAGCTGTGATGCTCGGCAACGCCGACGGGCTGGAAGGGCGACGGTATTACGCATATCAGGATGTTGTTGGCATATGGACCGTATGCGACGGGCACACTGGTACTGACGTACGCCGCGGCCATCGCTACACCGACAAAGAGTGTGACGCTCTGCTGCAGTCAGACCTGCGCAAGGTGGCAGCAGCCATCGATCCACTGATTAAGGTCCGCATCCCTGAGACCACCAGGGCGGCGCTTTACTCTTTCACCTACAACGTTGGCGCTGGCGCATTCGGCAAATCCACGCTGCTGAAAAAGCTAAACGCCGGTGACGTGCCGGGTGCCTGCAAAGAGCTGCAGCGCTGGACGTATGCCGGTGGCAAGCAGTGGAAAGGGCTAATCACCCGGCGAGAGATTGAGCGCGAAGTCTGTGAATGGCAGCAAAAGCCGCAACTGTTCAACGGTGGTGCCGGGCCGCTTAACCCTGGTACGCCAGCATCGGCCCCGGGAGTGTTCTGATGAAACTCCATTACCTCATCGCGATCGTCGTGTTCATCCTGTGCCTGTTCGGCGGAGCGTGCTGGTCAGCATGGTATTACAGCGACAAGGCCGGCCGGGAAAAGGTACGGGCTGATAACGCAGAGCAGCAGGCTGAATCAGCAAGCGTCGTCACCGCCAACGTAATCAAGTCCGTGAACATCATCAACGCCATTTCAGAGGCTAACCAGAATGCAAAGAACGAGATCGCACTGGAGTCACAGAGAGCCCATGCAGATATCAAAGTGGCTGTTGCGAATGATGATTGCGCTCGTCAGCCTGTGCCTGCTGCAGCTGCTGACCGGCTGCGGCAATTCGCGGACAGTGTACGTACCGGTTCCGGTGGTTCCGCTACCGGCCAGCCTGACAGCTGATACACCACAGCCAGCAATTCCCGAACCTCTGACCTACGGGGCCAGCCTCGATCTGAATGTGAGCCTGCTGTCGGCGCTGGGCCAGTGCAATATCGATAAGTCCAGTATCAGGAAGATTGAAGCGGCACGCGGCCCACAGTAGCCATTACAAAGCCCATCTGCTGGTGGGCTTGATAATGGTATAGTGCTTCCATATCCAAAAATCTGAGGGATGATATGGACAACCAAAAACAGCGAGATCTAATTGCAAGCCTTTGTGAGGAGCTTGTAATTGCCAGAGGATTGGTCAGGGAAATATGCACAGAGCGCGGCATTTCGGAGCCTACAGCCTCCCTGCACAGGATGGAAAGAGCCATCCAGGAAGCTAAAGATTACATGCTTGAGCATAATAAGTAACACAACCGCCTTCGGGCGGTTTTTTATTGCCATCACCATGGGTAGACCCATCGTAATGGCTATAGCGGATAAAACGTAATTATACCCTGTAGGGGATAAATGGAGTGACCAATGGCAAAACCGGACTGGGGAGCGCTGCAAGACCAGTTCCTCGCCGAGCATGCCAAAACGGGTATATCGCCGAAAGAGTGGTGCGAAGCGCAGGGACTGAATTACTCAACAGCTAAGCGCTATATCAAGATTGCGAACGGTAATGCGAATTCGCAAAAAAAAAGTGCGAATAAAACTGCGAATTCGCAAACGAAGAAAGGCGGCAAGACCAGAGGTGATAAGCCCACAAAGAGTGATTGCGAATCGTCCAATCCTGAGAGTCCCTCGGATACGAAACCGATTCGTGGTTCGCGTACCGCGCCGCCAGTAAATCCTTTTAAGCCAGGCAATCAGACAGCGCTTAAGCACGGTGGTTATGCCCGCCGACTCCTTCTTAAAGATGATGTCATCGAAGACGCCAAAGCGTTGACGCTGGAAGATGAACTCTTCCGGCTGCGCGCCAATAACCTGGTGGCTGCCGAGAACATAGGACGCTGGATAACCTTGCTCGAAGACGTTGACGTTGACGTTGAAGATGGGGGTAAGGATGAGCGAAAGGCGCTGATGGATAACATACGTGCGGCAGAGAACGCCATGATGCGTAACACCGTCCGTATCGAGTCCATTACCGGGACTCTCGCCACCGTTAACAAAATATTTGCCGATACCGATTATCGTGTTGCCGCTACTGACAAGGTGTCGCTGGAGGCTGATCGCCTGCGGCGGGATGCTGGCATTGACGATGGCAACGGAGAGCGTGATCTCAATGACTTCTACACTGACATCCAGTCCGACCCTGAATCCGGTTCTAAGGAACTTCTGGACGACGCGGGCGCGTAACAAGGTGCTTTTTGGTGGGCGCTCGTCCTCTAAGTCATGGGACGCTGCTGGGTTCGCTATATTCCTGGCGAACAAATATACCCTGCGCTTCTGCTGCGCTCGCCAGATACAGAACAAAATCGAAGAGTCGGTTTATACCCTGCTGAAAATCCAGATTGAGCGCTTCGGCCTGCGGCACCGCTTCCGCATCCTCAACAATAAAATCATCAATCGCGTGACCGGCTCCGAATTTGTGTTCTATGGCCTGTGGCGAAATATCGAAGAGATAAAATCACTGGAGGGCGTAAGCGTTCTATGGCTGGAAGAGGCCCATGCGCTGACGGAATACCAGTGGAAGATACTGGAGCCAACCATCCGTAAGGAAGGATCCGAGTGCTGGTTTATCTTCAACCCCAATCTCGTCACAGATTTCATCTGGCGAAATTTTGTTGTCTACCCGCCGGAAGACACGCTGATCCGAAAAATCAATTACGACGAAAACCCGTTCCTGTCAGACACCATGATGAAGGTGATAGACGCGGCTCGCCGCCGTGACCCGGACGGGTTCAAGCACGTCTATGAAGGTGTTCCAGAGTCGGATGATGATGCAGCCATTATCAAACTGTCCTGGATAGAGGCAGCTGTCGATGCTCACAAGAAACTGGGCTTCGAACCCGGAGGGCGGAAGCGCATTGGCTTCGATGTTGCGGACGGTGGCACGGATAAGTGCGCCAACGTTTACCGTCACGGCTCTGTCGTCTACTGGGCGGACGAATGGAAGGCGAAGGAAGATGAACTACTGAAAAGTTGCCAGCGGACGTATCAGGCCGCTTTTGAGCGCGAAGCCGATATCGTGTACGACTCGATAGGTGTTGGCGCGTCAGCCGGAGCCAAGTTTTCAGAGATTAACGAGGACCGACTGCGAGAAAACGCAGCCTTTCGTCGGATCAATTATCAGCGCTTTAATGCCGGAGCTGGCGTCCACGAACCGGATGACGAGTACAACGGTATCCCGAACAAAGATTTTTTCTCCAACCTGAAGGCGCAAGCCTGGTGGCTGGTGGCCGACCGCTTCCGAAATACCTACAACGCCATCAACAACGGAGAAGAGTACCCAGTAGATGAGTTGATAAGCATCGACTCGTCTTGCCCGCTACTGGAGAAACTTAAGCTGGAGCTGACTACGCCACACCGTGACTTCGACCGCAATGGCAGGGTGATGACGGAGAGCAAAAAGGATCTGGCAAAGCGTGACGTTCCGTCTCCGAACGTTGCTGATGCATTCATCATGGCGTTCGCTCCAACCGAATCCGCACTGGATGTCTGGGGCGCGCTGGGCCGCGAGTAGAGAAAGAGGTTAATAATGTCCCGTAAAAAACGCCAGAGCGGCGCACAAAAGCCCGTCCAGACTGGTGACGGGTACAATAACTTCGCTGCCAAACTCGGCGGCTATACCGCCAATATTCAAAGCGGCGGGAGTTACCAGCCAGGCTATATCTCCCGTAACCGCGTCCAACTGGAATTCGCATACCGATCATCATTTCTGGTCGGTGCTGGCGTCGATCACATGGCTGATGACATGACCCGAAAGGGCATCAATATCAGCTCGAAGCTGGAGCCTGGGCAGAAAGGCACGTTCGAGACGTTCTGGGATGATATTGCTATCTGGGACGGCCTGAATGATACCCTGAAGTGGTCCCGGCTTTACGGCGGCGCGCTGCTGGTGGTGCTGCTGGAAGGTCAGGACATGTCCACCCCGCTTAAGCTCGACCGCATCAAGGAGGGCCAGTTTAAAGGGGTGATGTGCCTCGACCGCTGGCAGGTCAACCCGAGCTATTACGACCTGGTGACCGACTACGGCCCGGAGTTCGGCAAACCGAAGTTCTACAAGGTAGTGACCAACCAGCAGGGGATCCCGCCGTGGAAAATTCACCACAGCCGCATTATCCGTATGGAAGGCGACACGCTGCCATTCCAGCAGGCGCAGACCGAGAACGGTTGGGGGATGTCGGTTGTTGAGCGTATCTTCGAGCGCATTCAGGCCTTCGATACGGCGACCGTTGGCACCACGCAGCTGATTCACAAAGCTCACCTGCGCACGTACAGCATTGAGGGGCTACGCAAGATTCTGGCGCTGGGTCCTGACAATCCAATGCACGCCGGGCTGATGAAGCACATGGACATGATCCGTGAGTTTCAAACCATCGAGGGGATGACCCTGATGGACAAAAGCGATGAGTTCGCCACCCATAGCTATTCGTTCGCCGGGATCGCCGACGTCATCCTGCGCTTTGCTGAGCAGGTGTCCGGTGCAACCGGTATCCCGCTGGTGCGCCTGTTCGGGCAATCACCGTCAGGATTCAGTACGGGCGACGGGGATCTGGAGAACTACTACAGCCGGGTTAACTCCCTCCAGGAGCGCCGACTGCGCCGCCACATACGCTGGCTGCTTGATATCACCTGGCGATCGCTGTTCGGTAAGCCATTGCCGGAAGATTTCACCTTCGAGTTCAACAAGCTCTGGGAGATGTCGGACACCGACCGGGCGACGATGGCGAGCAACGTTGCCACTGCCCTAGCGACAGCCGTTCGTGACATCGGTATGCCGCAGCATGCCGCGCTGAACGATCTCCGCAACCTGTCCGACATCATCGGTATCGGCGGCTCTATCACCGACAAGGATATTGAAGATGCCAAAGCAGAATGGGAGGAGGCTGAATCTGAAACCGAACCTCCGCCGCAAATCGGAGCGCCAGTATCAGAAAAGCCTACAGGAGATAGCGCGCCAGTGCGGCGCGATAGTAACTGGTTCCTACGATGGTTCGGAGGCGAGCGCCGAGCAGGTTAGCGCCCGGCTGATGGATTACTCGCTGCTGATTGACGACTGGGCCGACCGGGTAGCCAAACGCATGTTCCTGCAGGTCGAGCAGGAAGAGTGGAACCAGTGGTGCTCGGTATCGCAGGAAATCTCTGAGGGGCTACGTGATGTCGTCGGCAATACGCCGGTGGGGTTCGTGGCTCAGGACATCGTATCCCGCCAGGTGCAGCTGATTAAGTCCCTGCCGCTGGAGGCCGCCGACCGCGTCCGTGACATCCAGGCACGCGCGATGGAAGCCGTCATCAACGGTGAACGGCCCGACGCGCTTTACCGGATGATCATGGAGTCCGGCGACGTGGCTGAGAGCCGCGCGAAGATGATCGCCCGCACCGAAATCGGCAGGGCCACGACAGCGCTCACCCAGGCGCGCGCGGAGTCGATTGGCTCAGAGGGTTACTGGTGGCGCATTGAGGGCGCTGGTACCCGCGATTCCCACTACAAAATGCGGAATAAGTTTGTTCGCTGGGATAACCCGCCGACGCTGGACGGCATGACCGGGCACGCCGGGTGCCTGCCGAACTGCAAGTGCTGGCCGGAAGTGCAGGTGCCAGCACCTAGAAAATAACGGGCCGCCGCTGAGCGGCCTTTTTACTGCCCGCAATCCCGCAGGTAACCCATGAAATACTTTTTTACTACCCGCCTGGGCGAAACGCGCTACCAGCTGGCTGACGGCTCCCTGCTGTGCAAAGACGTACCGATCGCCCGCACCGGCACGCAAACCTATCTTCCCGAAGAAATCGGCCTTAAGCCTGGCGCAGATGGGCTGGTGGTCATCTATCGCACCGAGGACGAGGTTTTCTCTCCTGAGACGATGGCGAGCTTCGAGGGCATGGCGGTAACGCTGGATCACCCGGAAGACGGCGAAGGCAACATCGTTTTCGTTAACCCGGCGAACTTCGCGGAGCTGGCCCACGGTCATATCCAGAACGTCCGCCGCGGTACCGGCGATAAAGCCGACCTGCTGATCGCCGATGTGCTGGTGAAGCGTCAGGAAGGTATCGACGCGGTCAACGCCGGAAAGAACCAGGTCAGCTGCGGCTACGACGCCCAGTACGTGCAAATCGGCCCGGGTAAGGGCAAGCAAACAGAAATCACAGGAAACCATCTGGCCATCGTTGATAAGGGCCGGGCGGGTTCCCGCTGTGCAATCGGGGATTCGGCCCCATCAAAACCAAAGGAGAAGCCTGCAATGTCATGGCTGAAAAAACTGGCTCAGGCCATTAAGACGAAAGATGAGGACGCGTTGACGAAGCTCATCGATGAAGCGCCGGACATGCCATCTGACGGCATGGGCTCCATCCCCGGCGTAACCATCAATATGAACGTGCCTTCACAGGCTACCGCGCTGCCGGCAGACCAGAAGACCACGGTCGATGAAGATGCTAATCCGGATGACGACAAAAAAACCGGTGATGAAGAGGTGCCCGCCTGGGCGCAGGCGCTTATTGCCCGCCTCGATAAGCTGGAAGGCAAAACTGGCGACGCTGACCCGGATGACGAGACCAAAACCGGTGACGAAGATGCTGAAGAAGACGCTAAGGTGACCGGCGATGCGGCCTATAAACGCAACATCATCGGCGACGCAGAGATCATCTGCCCAGGCTTCCAGCCAACTGGCGACAAAGGCCTGAAGCGTCAGGTGCTGACTCACGCAGCCCGTACTGGCGACAGCCTGAAAGCATTCGGTATCAGTGATTTCACGAAAGCACCTAAAGCCACCATCGATGCAGTGTTTAAAGCCGCTGTTGAGATCAGCAAGGCGAAAAATCACATCACCCCGCCATCTGGCAAACCAACTGGTGACCGCGCTCGCGGCCCAATGTCCCCGGCTGAGCTGAACAAAATCAACGCCGATTTCTGGAAACGCAACCAATAAGGTAACCAACAATGGCTGGTAAAGCTTATTTAACTCGCATGGGAATTGGTTTCCCAGGCGCGATTACCCGTCCGCAGGATCTCACCGCAGAGCCTGCAATTCTCGATGCCGCCAAGCCATTCCCTTCGTATGGCCTGGCTGGCAAAAACCTCAACGGTAAATTTGTGCCGCTGGAAGCTGGCGACACAATTGCTGACGTTGCTGGCCTGTTCGTTCGTCCGTACCCAACTACCAACCCGACTGACGCTCGCGCACTCGGTGTTACGGCTGGCTACACCGGCGACCAGCTGAAGCGTGGCTATATCTGTGTGGCTGTTCCTACGGCTCAGGCTGGCACCGCCAAGAAGGGCGACAAGGTTTATATCCGTGTCGCTGCGCCGACGGCTTCCAGTCCTCTGGGGTCCATTGTGCTTACCCCGGACAGCACCGCCGCGAATACCCCAGAGCTGACCATTGCGAAAGTAATGGGTCCCGGCGACGCGGCGGCAACCACCACCCACGGCAACGTTGAAATCGCCTACAACATCTAAGGAACGATTAATGTTTACTATCGATAAAGCCACCGTAGACGCTGCGGGCGTATTCCTGGTCGGCGAACTTGAGCGCCTGGACCAGACGCTTAACCTGCCGCTGGTCAGCTTCAAGTGGTCGCGCGACATGCCATTGCGCAGCGACGTCTCCATCGCTGACGAGCAGTCTTCCTTCACCAACTCCGATATTGCGGCCGCTGGTGGTGTTAACCCTAACGGTAAGAACTGGATCGGCAAAAACTCCACTGCGATCCCACAGACCAATCTCTATATCGAGAAAACCGCTCAGCCACTGAGCCTGTGGGGGATGGAATTGGGCTGGACTCTGCCAGAGCTGGCTTCTGCGCAGCAGGTAGGCCGCCCGGTAGACAGCCAGAAGTACGACGCCATGCAGCTCAAGTGGAACATGGACATCGACGAGCAGGTTTACATCGGAGATAACGATCTGGGTGTAACCGGTCTTCTGAACCTCTCTCAGGTAACGCCAATCAGCGCAGCTAAAGCGTGGTCAGATCCAGCAACAACGCCAGATGAAATTCTCGGTGATGTAAACCTTGTACTGTCTCAGGCCTGGGTAAATTCAGGTTATGCCATTTGCCCTGCAAAAATCGGTCTGGCTCCTGAGCTGTTCAGCATTCTGGTGAGCCGTAAAGTTTCTGATGCAGGCAACATCTCCGTAATGGAGTACATCAGGATCAACAGCATCGCGTTCCAGGAGAACGGTGTGCCGCTGGAAATCGTGTCCATGAAGTGGGCATCCAAACGCGGCGCAGCTGGCGCGCATCGCATGGTGGCGTATACCCAGGATGAGAAGTTCATTCGCTTCCCACTGGTGCCGCTGCTGAATACCCCGCTGGAATACCGCGGCCTGTACCAGCTGACAACCTACTACGGTCGTCTGGGCCAGGTTGAAACCCCGTACGGTAACACCATCGCCTACATGGATGTGCCTGTAGCGTAACCCATATGGCGGGGCAACCCGCCGTTCTGGAGAGAACATGAAATATCTCGTAACTTCCGGTGCTGTTCTGCGTTTCACCGACGGATCACAGGTTGAGTTAACCCCGGGCGTCCACAGCTTCGATAAGCATGTGACTGAGCACTGGGCGTTTGGCGCTCATGCGCAGGCCATCAGCGAAGAGGAACTGAAGCAGAGCCAGGGCGACGACGATCTCGAGGTGAAGGTTACCGAACTGGAAACCACCATTACAGGCCTGCAACAGCAGCTGACTGAGAAACTTGCATCACAGGAGGCTGGCAATGCCAAAAAACAGCCTTCTGCCAACAAGTGATCAGTTCCGCACAGACTTCCCTGAATTTGCCAACAAAGCCAAATACCCCGATACAGCCGTAAATTTCTACCTGAATCAGGCTGATTGCCTGCTCAATCAGGATGTGTTCGGCTGCCAGTTTGTTTACCTCGCTGAGTTGTTCACGGCTCACTATGCAGAATTGCGTGGGCGAGCAACGGCTGGCGCTGCTGGTGGTGTGAATACTGCCGGTAGTGGCGTGGCGTCATCCAAGTCTGTCGATAAGGTCAGCGTCAGCTACGACAACTCAGGCACCATTAACCCCGATGCCGGATTCTGGAACAAAACCGGATACGGCCAGGAGTTCTACTGGTGGTGGTCGATGTCTGGCGCTGGCGGGCGGCAGCTGTTATGAGCGGCGTGAAGGTGAAAACTGACACGGTGGACTCGGTGCTGGCGGGGCTGGAAAGACTTTCTCGCATGGATGTGCTGGTGGGGATCCCGGAGTCCAACGCTGTGCGCGAGGATGGCGAAGAACTCAACAACGCTGAGATCGGGTATCTGCAATCCACCGGGGCAACGGTCCGGCTCGGTGGGCAGGAGGTGACATTGCCGCCGCGTCCGTTCCTGGATATCGGTATCGAGGATACTCAGACGGTGACGTCGGAGCATCTCAAAGCCGCCGCAGGTTTGGCGCTGGATGGACAATTCTCAGCTGCGGAGAACGAGCTGGAAAAGGCCGGGCTGATTGCCTCAAACGGTGCGAAACGCGTGATTTCTGATGGTGATCGGCTGACCCCGATTTCTGAAATGACGAAAGCTAAGCGCCGGGAGCAGGGCTTGCCCGGCGATAAGCCGCTTTATGCTCACGGATACCTGCTTCGCTCCATCACCTTCGTTGTGAGGGGTAAAAAATAATGCCTTTTATC
>DKMV01000199.1 GCA_002469605.1 Leclercia sp. UBA7405 | reverse complement strand
CGATGCGCTGGCGCTACAGCACAACAGCAGCCTGACGCTGGCTTACGAGGCGGTGAACCCCTACACCTTCGCGGAGCCGACCTCGCCGCATATCATCAGCGCCGACGAGCAGCGCCCGATTGAGTTTGCCAGGCTCTCGGCAGGGCTACGAGCGCTGGAGCAGCAGGCCGACTGGGTGCTGGTCGAGGGGGCGGGGGGCTGGTTTACGCCCCTGTCCCAGGAGCAGACCTTTGCCGACTGGGTCATTGCCGAGCAACTGCCGGTGATCCTGGTGGTTGGGGTGAAGCTGGGCTGCATCAACCACGCCATGCTTACCGCGCAGGCGGTGCAGCAGGCGGGCCTGAGGCTGGCGGGCTGGGTAGCCAACGACGTGGTCGTGCCGGGTAAACGCCACCGGGAGTATATGGCGTCGCTCACGCGGCTGATCCCCGCCCCGTTGCTGGGCGAGATCCCCTGGCTGGGGCAGGAGGCCGACACCGCCAACGTCGGGCAGTACCTCTCCCTTAACGCGCTGACGCCATCCAGTGGGCAATAAGCGGGTCATCCAGCTCGCTTACCCGCCCCTGGGCCACGCTGCGCCCGCGATAGAGCAGACAGAAGCGATCCGCCACCCGGCGGATCAGCGACAGCTGCTGCTCTGCCAGTAGGACCGACAGCCCCAGCTCCCGGTTCAGGCGCATCAGCAGCTGCGCCAGCCAGAGGCTGAACGCCTGCCCCGGCCCCCGGCTGGGCTCGTCGAGAATAAGCAGGCGCGGACGGGTCACCAGCGCGTTAGCCAGCGCCAGCTGATACTGTTGCTCCTCGTTGATGGCGGAGGCGCGCGTCTGGCGCAGCGGGTAAAGCGCCGGAAAGAGATCGTAGATCTCGCCCTGCATGCTTCCCTGCGTCTCTCCCTTCGCCATTCGCGCCACGTGCATATTCTCCTCCACGGTGAGCTGGGAAAAGATCCGCCTCTCCTGCGGCACGTAACCAATCCCCAGCTGATGGCGCCTTTGCGCCGCCACGGCCTGCAGATCGCAGGGCGGGGCGTTCGCCGCATGCCAGAGCATGCTACCGCTGGCGATGGGCAGCAGCCCGGTGATGCAATTAATCAGGGTGGTTTTTCCCATTCCGGGCAGGCCAATAATGCCCGTGCAGATCCCGGGCGGCAGATCGAGATCGACATTCCAGAGCGTATGCTGATTCCCGTAATACTGGTTGACGGCACGCAGACTCAACATCGTGTTTTCTCCTTAAGAGGGCAGCGTTGACCTGCTATGTACTGCAAAAGCCTTGCCACAGCGCCCATTCTGGCTAAAAGAGGGCTTTTTTTCGGAGTTCGCCGTAAATAAAGCACCAGCCCGGCAGAAGATTGCACTGGCGCAGTGCCACGGCGGAGGGAAATGGTGCACGGCTTGCGTGCCAGGATTGTGAGTAGGATCCCATCGATCCCGGCGCAATATTTTTGTCAGGGATCGGCAAAAACAGGCGATAAAAAAAAATTCCTCACCCATTTGGACCAAAAACCGGGAATCGCCCGAGTGGCGGTAGCTACGGGCTGGAGGGAGTTATCCACTATTCCTGTGGATAACCTTGTGCATTAGAGTTAGAAAACGCGAGGTAAGCGAGAGAACACGCGGCTTGCGCCTGAATTGATGCGAAACGCGGCTTTATTCAATATTTATTTATTATCAATGACTTGAATAAAAGCAATCTTTGTCATCACGGTGTCATACTTTGGTAAAAAGTGTGCGGGTGCGTCTTGACAAATGTTAAAAAAGGAATTGTTCTGGGGATAACCGGTCGCGGCTGGTTTTTTATCTTGTCGTGGTCGGGATTTCACGCAACATAACGCAGATCCTGCCAGCGGTATCAGAAATTACTCCGCCCGCTACTGGTTTTTCATCCAGTATAATTTACTGGCAAAAAACGGCATCCGGAGTAGAATTACTCACCTGCCGCATAATTCACCATCAGGTCGCCATTCATGAGTAAACCGTTCAAACTAAATTCCGCTTTCCGTCCTTCCGGCGACCAGCCAGAAGCGATACGCCGTCTGAAAGAGGGGCTGGAGGATGGTCTCGCGCACCAGACGCTGCTGGGGGTAACCGGCTCGGGGAAAACCTTCACCGTTGCCAACGTGATTGCCGACCTGCAGCGCCCGACCATGGTGCTGGCGCCCAACAAAACCCTGGCGGCGCAGCTGTATGGCGAAATGAAAGAGTTCTTCCCGGAAAACGCCGTAGAGTACTTCGTCTCTTACTACGACTACTATCAGCCGGAAGCCTACGTTCCCAGCTCAGACACCTTTATCGAGAAAGATGCCTCGGTGAACGAACACATCGAGCAGATGCGTCTCTCGGCTACCAAAGCGCTGCTCGAGCGGCGGGACGTGGTGGTGGTGGCCTCGGTGTCGGCGATTTATGGTCTAGGCGATCCTGACCTCTATCTTAAGATGATGCTGCACCTGACCAACGGCATGATCATTGACCAGCGCGCCATCCTGCGCCGCCTGGCGGAGCTGCAGTATACCCGTAACGATCAGGCCTTCCAGCGCGGCACCTTCCGCGTGCGCGGCGAGGTGATCGATATCTTCCCGGCAGAATCTGACGATTTGGCCCTGCGCGTCGAGCTGTTTGACGAAGAGGTGGAGCGCCTGTCGCTGTTTGATCCGCTGACCGGCCAGGTGGAGTCGGTTATCCAGCGCTTTACCGTTTACCCAAAAACCCACTACGTCACCCCGCGCGAGCGCATCGTGCAGGCGATGGAAGATATCAAGGTTGAGCTGGCGGACCGCCGCAAGACGCTGCTGGCGAACAATAAACTGCTGGAGGAGCAGCGCCTCAGCCAGCGTACCCAGTTCGATCTGGAGATGATGAACGAGCTGGGCTACTGCTCGGGTATCGAAAACTACTCCCGCTACCTCTCCGGGCGCGGGCCGGGCGAGGCGCCGCCAACCCTGTTCGACTACCTGCCGGCGGACGGCCTGCTGGTGGTGGATGAGTCCCACGTGACCATCCCGCAGATCGGCGGTATGTACCGCGGCGACCGGGCGCGTAAAGAGACGCTGGTTGAGTACGGCTTCCGCCTCCCTTCGGCGCTGGATAACCGCCCGATGAAATTCGAAGAGTTTGAGGCCCTGGCGCCGCAGACTATTTACGTGTCGGCAACGCCGGGTAACTACGAGCTCGAGAAGTCGGGTGACGAAGTGGTGGATCAGGTGGTGCGTCCTACCGGCCTGCTGGATCCCATCATCGAGGTGCGCCCGGTGGCGACCCAGGTGGACGACCTGCTCTCGGAGATCCGCGCCCGCGCGGCCATCAACGAGCGCGTGCTGGTGACCACGCTGACCAAACGCATGGCGGAAGATCTGACCGAATACCTCGAAGAGCACGGCGAAAAGGTGCGCTATCTGCACTCGGACATCGATACCGTGGAGCGTATGGAGATCATCCGCGACCTGCGTTTAGGTAAGTTTGATGTGCTGGTGGGTATCAACCTGCTGCGAGAGGGGCTGGATATGCCGGAGGTGTCGCTGGTGGCGATCCTGGATGCCGATAAAGAGGGCTTCCTGCGTTCCGAGCGCTCCCTTATTCAGACCATCGGCCGCGCCGCGCGTAACGTTAACGGTAAGGCTATTCTGTACGGCGATAAAATTACCCCTTCAATGGCCAAAGCCATCGGCGAAACCGAACGTCGCCGCGAGAAGCAGCAGCGCTACAACGAAGAGCATGGTATTACGCCGCAGGGGCTGAACAAGAAGGTGGTGGATATTCTGGCTCTGGGTCAGAACATCGCCAAGACCAAAGCGAAGGGCCGCGGCAAGTCTCGTTCTCCGGTAGAGGCCGACTCGCTGGAAGTGGCGCTGACGCCGAAGGCGTTGCAGCAGAAGATCCACGAGCTGGAAGGGCAGATGATGCAGCATGCGCAGAACCTCGAGTTCGAAGAGGCGGCGCAGGTGCGCGACCAGCTGCATCAGCTGCGGGAGTTGTTTATTGCGGCTTCTTAAGATGTGATGTTTGCGCGGTCCAGTTCCTTCTCCCCTCTGGGGAGAGGGTTAGGGTGAGGGGGAACATGCGGCTCTGCTGCCGATGTGGTTCTCCCTCTCCCTTGAGGGAGAGGGCCGGGGTGAGGGGGAACATGCGACTCTGCTGCCGATGGCGTTCTCCCTCTCCCTTGAGGGAGAGGGTCGGGGTGAGGGGGAACATGCGGCTCTGTTGCCGATGTGGTTCTCCCTCTCCCTTGAGGGAGAGGGCCGGGGTGAGGGGGAACATGCGGCTCTGCTGTCGGTTCCGTTCACCTCACGTTCACTGCTTCTCTGGCACACCCGCACCGGTGAACGTGCCAGGGGGGCTCGCCGTGCACTGAACCCCATATCCTG
>DKMV01000200.1 GCA_002469605.1 Leclercia sp. UBA7405 | reverse complement strand
CCGTGGACAGCGATGAGTGGGTAAGCCAGCACGTCCCCCGCGCCGACCTGATTGCGGTGCAGGATCCGGATCGCTATTACGTCGGCTTTTTTGCCTCACGTAACGCCAGGATCACCGTCACCGACGCCTCGCTAACCACCTCGCCGGCGCAAACCGTGGCCAGTCAGCCCTGGCAGGCAAAAGCGCTGCCGGTGGTGGTACAGATCCACTCTGCCAGCAAAAGTCCCCAGGAGCACTATCTGGTACAGGCGCGCGCCAACTACGACGGCGTTTATAGCCTGCGGCAGAATGAAGTGGTGATCGGTAATGATAAAGCGGTAAAAGCCGGCGAGATGTACGCCGTGCCGGCCACGCTTAAAGCGAATAACCGCTTTAGCCTGACCTTTACGCCTGCCGACGGTAAGCCGGTAGAACAACGTTTTACCGTCGAAAGGGTGACGGGCATCGAGGGGATGACGCTGCACGTCTCGCCAGAGGGTAAGGCGGATGGCAAGGGGACCGCCGCCTCTCCGATGGATCTCCCCACCGCCATTAGCCTGCTGCCGCCCGGCGGGAAAATCGTTCTCGCGGCAGGCGACTACCCGCGCAGCGAAATCCCCCTTACCGCCAGCGGCAGTGCGGATAAGCTAAAAACCCTGCAGGGCGAGGGCAAAACCGTGCTGCACGGGCTGCTGGTGGACGCCAACTACTGGCATATCAGGGATATTGAGGTGACGGATAAAAGCCTGCGGGTACAGGGGAGCCATAACCTGATTGAGGGGGTGAAGGCTTACCGCAATGACGATACCGGCATCCAGATCTCTTCCCCGGAGAATATCGGCCGTCCGCTGTGGGCCAGCTATAACCGGGTGATCAACGCGGAGTCCTTTGCCAATGAAGATCCAGGCAAGATTAACGCTGACGGGTTTGCGGTGAAGATGCGGGTGGGCGAAGGCAATCGTCTGGAGAACTGCTATTCCCATGACAATATCGATGACGGCTTCGACCTGTTTAACAAAATTGAGGACGGCGGCAACGGCGTTGTGACCATCGAGAACTCTGTTGCCCGCAACAACACCAGCAACGGCTTTAAGCTCGGCGGGGAAGGCCAGCCGGTAGCGCACGTCATACGTAACAGCAAAGCAGAGGGGAATCATCTGGACGGGTTTACCGATAACTTTAACCCGGGCCGTCTGGTGGTGGAGAATAATCTGGCAGTGGATAACCAGCGTTTCAACTTTATCTTCCGTCCGAGCCCGTATGGCGATGCGTCAACCCAGGGGATCTTTAGCGGCAATAAGTCGGTGCGTACCAGACCGGGGCACTATGACGACGCGGTAGTGGGCACTATTGACGAGACCAATTATTTTATCGAAAAGGGGAAGAGCGTGAACAGCGAGGGAGAGGCGTTGCCAGACGGCGCGTTGCTTAACACCCAGGGGTAAGCGCAGCGCCAGTCGGCATTCAGCAGCTTAGTGGTTGAACGTACCGAAAGAGACGCTCATGTTGCTGAAGAGGGCGATGATTTTGTTGATCAGTTTCATTTTGGTATCCTGATTTTATCTGAGTTAATTATGTGACCTAAGTCACAAAACGAAGTCTACTCTTCAAAAATTAGCCGATCAACATTTTTGTGACAAAAATCACAAAATATTAAAACATCTTTTTAGTTTCGCTTTTTCTGAAACGAAGCCATAAAAAAAGCCAGACTGAAACCAGTCTGGCTTTTTACATTTCAAGCCGGTGTTACATCGCTTTTTTGGTCAACTCGATAACGCGCAGTTTCGCGATCGCTTTAGCCAGCTCCGCAGAGGCCTGTGCGTAATCCACGTCACCGTGAGAGCTCTTAATGTGCTCTTCCGCTTTACGTTTGGACTCCAGAGCTCGCGCTTCGTCGAGATCCTGTCCACGAATAGCGGTATCAGCCAGAACGGTCACGCTGCCAGGCTGCACTTCAAGAATGCCGCCGGACAGATAGATAAACTCTTCATGACCGAACTGTTTAACGATGCGGATCATACCAGGCTTAATGGCGGTGAGCAGCGGTGCGTGACCCGGGAAGATACCCAGTTCACCTTCACTACCCGTTACCTGGATTTTCTCGACCAGACCAGAGAACATTTGTTGCTCTGCGCTGACGACGTCCAGGTGGTAAGTCATTGCCATATCACCCTCCGATTAAGGCGTTAAAGTTTTTTGGCTTTTTCCACGGCTTCGTCGATGGAGCCCACCATGTAGAACGCCTGCTCCGGCAGGTGATCGTATTCGCCTTCCATGATGCCTTTAAAGCCACGGATGGTGTCTTTCAGCGGAACGTATTTACCCGGAGAACCGGTGAATACTTCTGCTACGAAGAACGGCTGGGACAGGAAGCGCTGGATCTTACGCGCGCGTGCTACCACCAGTTTGTCTTCTTCAGACAGTTCATCCATACCCAGGATGGCGATGATGTCTTTCAGTTCCTGGTAACGCTGCAGCAGGGACTGTACGCCACGCGCGGTGTCGTAGTGTTCCTGACCAACAACCAGCGGGTCCAGCTGACGGCTGGTGGAGTCCAGCGGGTCAACGGCCGGGTAGATACCCAGAGACGCGATCTGACGGCTCAGTACCACGGTTGCATCTAAGTGCGCAAAGGTGGTGGCTGGAGACGGGTCAGTCAGGTCATCCGCAGGTACGTATACCGCCTGAACGGAGGTGATAGAACCGGTTTTGGTTGAGGTGATACGTTCCTGCAGAACACCCATCTCTTCCGCCAGGGTCGGCTGATAACCTACCGCTGAAGGCATACGGCCCAGCAGTGCGGATACTTCAGTACCGGCCAGGGTGTAACGATAGATGTTATCTACGAACAGCAGAACGTCACGGCCTTCGTCACGGAATTTCTCAGCCATGGTCAGACCGGTCAGTGCAACGCGCAGACGGTTTCCCGGCGGCTCGTTCATCTGGCCATACACCAGGGATACTTTATCCAGAACGTTGGAATCGGTCATTTCGTGGTAGAAGTCGTTACCCTCACGAGTACGCTCACCAACGCCCGCAAACACGGAGTAACCGGAGTGCTCGATCGCGATGTTACGGATCAGCTCCATCATGTTTACGGTTTTACCAACACCCGCACCACCGAACAGACCAACTTTACCGCCCTTAGCGAACGGACACATCAGGTCGATTACTTTGATGCCGGTTTCCAGCAGTTCCTGAGAGCTGGAGAGCTCTTCATAGGACGGTGCCGCGCGGTGAATAGCCCAACGCTCTTCTTCACCGATGTCGCCTTTCATGTCGATCGGCTGACCCAGGACGTTCATGATACGACCCAGAGTTGCTTTACCTACCGGGACTTCGATCGGGTGCTCGAGGTCTTTAACATCCAGACCACGACGCAGACCGTCGGAAGAACCCATGGCGATGGTACGCACGATACCGCCGCCGAGCTGCTGCTGAACTTCCAGCACCAGGCTCTCATTACCATTCTGAACCTCAAGAGCATCGTACACGCGCGGTACGGCATCCTGAGGGAATTCGACGTCAACCACGGCGCCGATTACCTGGACAATTTTTCCAGTAGCCATCTTGAATCCTCTACGAATTAACCTGGTTATACCGCGGATGCACCACCGACGATCTCGGTGAGTTCCTGAGTAATGCTGGCCTGACGAGCTTTGTTGTATACCAACTGCAGCTCTTTAATCAGGCTGCCGCCATTGTCGGTCGCGGCTTTCATCGCCACCATACGTGCGGCCTGCTCGCTGGCCAGGTTTTCTACCACGCCCTGATAAACCTGTGATTCAACGTAACGACGCAGCAGGGTATCCAGCAGCGCTTTCGGATCGGGTTCATACAGGTAATCCCAGGCTTTATGTTTTAACCCTTCATCTTCTGAAGCCGGTAACGGCAGCAGTTGAGTAATAGTCGGAGCCTGCGACATGGTGTTAATAAATTTGTTGCTGACAACGTACAGCTTGTCCAGACGGCCTTCATCGTAGGCCTGCAACATCACTTTAACCGGGCCGATCAGTTCGGACAGGGACGGGTTATCACCCATACCGGTCACCTGGGCAACAATGTTGCCACCTACGGAGTTAAAGAAAGAGACGCCTTTAGAGCCGATCATCGCGATATCGCTTTGAACGCCTTTATCAGACCAGCCTTTCATATCCGCGAGCAGTTTTTTGAACAGGTTAATGTTCAAGCCACCGCACAGACCACGGTCGGTCGACACCACCAGGTAGCCCACGCGCTTAACGTCGCGTTCTTCCAGGTAAGGGTGCTTATATTCCAGATTACCGTGTGCAAGGTGACCAATCACTTTGCGCATGGTATCTGCATAAGGACGGCTGGCCGCCATGCGATCCTGCGATTTACGCATTTTGGAAGCGGCGACCATCTCCATCGCTTTAGTGATCTTCTGCGTGTTCTGGACGCTTGCGATCTTACTACGTATCTCTTTTGCGCCGGCCATGAGCTTCTCCTCAATGCCTTGCGGTCTGCCCTAAGACAGACCGCCAGACGTTACCAGGACTGGGTTGCTTTGAAGGAATCGAGCAGGCTCTTCAGCTTGCCTTCGATTTCGTCGTTATAGCCACCGGACTGGTTGATCTCTTGCATCAGCGGAGCGTGGTCACGGTCAGCGTAAGCCAGCAGAGCGGCTTCGAAGCTACCGATTTTCGCCAGTTCGACATCCGCCAGATAACCACGTTCTGCTGCGAACAGTACCAGACCCTGCTGTGCTACTGACATCGGGGCATACTGTTTCTGTTTCAGCAGTTCGGTCACTTTCTGACCGTGGTCAAGCTGCTTACGGGTTGCATCGTCAAGGTCAGATGCAAACTGGGAGAACGCTGCAAGTTCACGATACTGTGCCAGTGCGGTACGAATACCACCGGACAGTTTCTTGATGATCTTGGTCTGCGCTGCGCCACCTACACGGGATACGGAGATACCCGGGTTAACCGCCGGACGAATACCGGAGTTAAACAGGTTGGTTTCCAGGAAGATCTGACCATCGGTAATGGAAATTACGTTGGTCGGAACGAACGCAGAAACGTCACCCGCCTGGGTTTCAATGATCGGCAGAGCGGTCAGGGAGCCGGTTTTACCTTTCACTTCACCTTTAGTGAAGTTCTCAACGTATTCCGCGTTAACACGGGATGCGCGCTCCAGCAGACGGGAGTGGAGGTAGAACACGTCGCCCGGGAATGCTTCACGTCCTGGCGGACGACGGAGCAGCAGGGAAACCTGACGGTAAGCAACGGCCTGTTTAGACAGGTCATCGTATACGATCAGCGCATCTTCACCGCGGTCACGGAAGTATTCGCCCATTGCGCAACCGGCGTATGGCGCCAGGTATTGCAGTGCAGCAGATTCAGAAGCGGTAGCAACCACAACGATGGTGTTAGCCAGCGCACCGTGCTCTTCCAGCTTACGCACCACGTTAGAGATGGTGGAAGCTTTCTGGCCGATAGCCACG
>DKMV01000135.1 GCA_002469605.1 Leclercia sp. UBA7405 | reverse complement strand
GACGCTGTTTGCCAGCGATATGAGCAAAGGCACCGTCTCGGCGGCAATGGGGATGTTGCAGATGCTGATCTTCACCCTGGGAATCGAGGTGAGCAAGCACGCTTTCGGCCACGGCGGCAACGGCCTGTTCAGCCTGTTTAACCTGGCGAACGGCCTCGTATGGCTGGGGCTGATGGTGGTATTCCTGAAGGATAAGCGGGTCGGGAGCGGTTTACAGCCCGACTAAAACAGCAGGCCGGGTCTCTGCCCGGCCTGAATGCTTAGTGGAATGGCGCCTCGTGGTTGAGCGCTTTCTCGATAATCTCCAGCACCCCCTCCGCGTTATTGTGCGGGGCTTCAAAGCGGGCCACCGCCTTAATATGATCCCCGGCGTTGGCCATCGCAAAACTGAATCCGGCCTGCTTTAGCATCTCGATATCATTGCCGCTGTCGCCAAAGGCCAGTACCTCGTGGTCCTCAATACCCCATAGCTGTTGCAGCAGGCGCAGGCCGTTGGCTTTATGAATGCCGGGGATAATCAGGTCGATACTGCCGTTGCCGGTATGCACCGGCACCATCACGTCGCTCAGCTCGGCGTGGATCAGCGCCTGGATACGCGGAATTTCCGCATCCGAAACGTTTAGCCCAAACTTAAAGAAGATATCGTTGAATTTGTCGAAGTTGTCCACTTTTTCCAGACGGTGGTAATACTTCGCCGCCAGGGTGTGGAAATCATCGCTATAGCTTTTGAGGGTGTAAGCGCTGCCTTTTCCGCAGGCGATCACCTCGATATCCGGCAGGGTGAGCAGATACTTTGCCACGGTGGCAAACTGCGTCTGCGTTAGCTCGCCGTTAAACACGTCCTCGCCGGCATTGACCACCCAGCCGCCGTTTTCGGCAACAAATGCAATCTCGTGGGCGATTTCCGGAAAGAAGGAGATCAGCTGGTAGTACTGATTGCCGCTGGCCACCACAAACTTAATCCCCTGTTCCTTCATGCGCGCATACTGCTGCAAAAAGCGCTCGCGATTGTACGCCTTCATATCGCTTAAGAAGGTGCCATCCATATCTACTGCAATTAACTTAATGCCCATTTATCCATTCTCCGTGGCAGACGCTGCCTGAGGCGCCGGTTTGGCCACCGCCCGGGCGACCAGCGCAGCAATAATCACTAATCCTAACACCACCAGCATGGCGCTACGCAGCCCGTAGTGCTCGCCGAGGAAGCCTAACAGCGGTGGGCCGACGAGGAAGGCAAGATAACCGGTGGTTGCCACCACGCTGACGCGGGTCGGCGCGTCCGGCCCGGTGTCGCTGGCCGCTGAGATGGTCAGCGGGAACCCCAGCGAGGCGCCAAGCCCCCAGAGGATCACCGATACCCCGGCCACCCAGGCGACATCGACAAAAATAATCAGCGCGATCCCAAGCCCGCCCAGCAGGGCGCTGGCGCGTACCACGGTGACGCGGCTGTAGCGGTCGATAAACCAGCCGCCGGTAAAGCGCCCTAAGGTCATGCCGAGGGTAAAACCGGCATAGATCAGCGAGCCGGAGGTGGGGCTAAAGCCGTGGCCGTCCACCATCAGCAGCGGCAGCCAGTCGTTAGCGGAGCCCTCAGCAAAGGCCATCGCCAGCACCACCACGCCAATCAGCATCAGCTGGATATCGCGATAGAAGGGCACGCCCTTTTCGCCGTGGGCGGCCTCTTCACCGGCGTTCTGGCCGGTGCCGTGGGGGATAGCGGTAATGCCCAGCAGAACCGGGGCGATACAAACCAGCCCCGCCAGCAGGATATGCAGGTTAGCTGAGATGCCGAGAGCGGTCAGCGCCATCCCGACGCCCGCGCCCGCGAGGGTGCCGAGGCTATAAAAGCCGTGCATCATCGGCAGCACGGTTTTGTTCATCTCGCGCTCAATGGTCGCCCCCTCGACGTTGATCGCCACCTCCGCCGCGCCAAAGCTGCCGCCGAAGACCAGCAGACCGAGAGCAAACATCAGCGGTGAGGCGAACCACAGGGCCAGGCTGAGAATAAGCATCCCCACTATTGCGCAGCACATGGTGGTGCGAATCACCGCCCGCGTGCCAAAGCGCTTCACCAGCCAGGCGGAGCAGAGAATACCGCTCATGGAGCCGACGGAGAGGCCAAACAGCACGATCCCCATTTCGGCCGTGGAGACCGACAGGATATCGCGAATGGCCGGGGTGCGGGTGGCCCAGGAGGCCATCAGCAGTCCGGGAATAAAGAAGAACATAAAAAGCGCCCACAGGCGGCGCTGCAAAACCCGACGGGGTGAGTGGACTGTCATAGGGCGGTCACCAGAGGAATAATATTGCCGAAAACACTAACAAGCCTGGGTACTTTTGTACACCCACGGAAAATTAGCCAGGCAGCGTCCGCTATTTTGTTGATTCGTGCGGCCTGCGACAACCACGATATTCATCCCCCGCCTTGTTGAACTTCTGTTTAGAAAACAGAAGAGATCATATGCGTAAAAAGGAGTAACAAAATGATAAATCTGCATACCAAAATTGGGCGTGGTCGACATCGTATTTGCTATCAGCATCCGCAAGATAATACCAAGTGTATTAAGGTCTTATATAATCCGGAAGACGGCGGTAAAAAAGAGGTGCGTCGTGAGCTGGGCTATTATCGTAAGCGCGCTCGCCAGATAGAGCACAGCCGGGCCGTTCCTGATTTCCATGGCACGGTGAAAACCGCACATGGTGAAGGTTATGTCTTTGATTTAGTCAGGGATTATGACGGATCTGTCTCTAAAACCCTTGGACATTATATTGAAAATAATGCGCTCTCTGCCCGTGAGATCGATCGTTTACTGTACGAGCTGCGTAACGACTTAATTGCCCATAATATCGCGACCATGAATCTCAAAGAATATAATATTCTTTATCGCAAACTTTCTGAAAACGACGGCTATTTAGTGGTGATCGATAATATTGGCGAGTCGGAATTTGTGCCTGTCGCTTCGCTTTTTAGCTTTTTACATCGTCGTAAGGTCGACAGAATTATCGGGCGTTTTATGCAAAGCCTGGAAAGTAAATTAGTGAGCGAGCCGGGCTGATAACGCCCGATATATATTATACCTTGCCACTCTCTGCCGCTTTATCTCTGCTCCGCCAGGCGGGGCAGAGCGCGCTCTCCAGACGTGCATATCTCTACAAGTGTAAATTTTCGTGCAAGTTTTCATGGTGCTCTGTCAGTATCATACTGATACATAACTAAAAATTATAACGGTTATGTTTTTCTTTTTTTCCCCGCTACACCACACATCTTCATAAAGTACGCTACGCTTTTAACATCATCCTTCGGCATGCGTTTTACCTGTCTGCATAAGTGCCACAACAATACTGGGATAGCCACTATGAACGTCAGCCATGAAGAGGATGTTAAAACGCTTCTGTCTTCTTTTGAGCAGCGCCTCGAACAACTCCTGCCCGCCGGGGAACAGGAGGGGCAGGTCTATGCGGCGATGCGCGAGGCGACGCTGGTGGCTGGTAAGCGCATGCGCCCGCTGCTTCTCGTCATGGCCGCCGTGGATATGGGCTGCGAAAAAGAGCAGCCCGGCCTGCTGGATCTGGCCTGCGCCATCGAGATGGTGCATGTGGCTTCGCTGATCCTTGACGATATGCCCTGCATGGACAACGCGCAGCAGCGGCGGGGCCGCCCGACGGTACACCGCCAGTATGGCGAAAATGTGGCTATCCTCGCGGCCGTGGCGCTCCTTAGCCACGCCTTTGCGGTGATCTCCCGCGCGCCCGCGCTGCCGCACGATGTGAAGAGCTGCGCCATTGCTGAGCTGGCGGCGTCGGTCGGCCATCTCGGCCTGGTGCAGGGGCAGTTTCGCGATCTCAACGAAAGCCAAAGCTCGCCCGGGGCTGACGAGATCCTGATGACCAACGAGTTAAAAACCAGCAGCCTGTTTAACGCCACCCTGCAGCTGGCGGCCCTGGCGGCCAATGCCAGCCCCCAGGCGCGGGAGCGGCTGCGCTTTTTTGCCCGGGATTTAGGCCAGGCTTTCCAGCTTATCGACGATCTGACCGACGGCTCTGCTACCACAGGTAAAGACGCGCATCAGGACAAAGGAAAATCGACGCTGGTGGCCGTGCTCGGCGCGGAGAACGTCTGGCAGCGGCTGCACGACCATATTCACAGCGCGGATCAGCACTTAGCCACCGCCTGTCAGCGCGGGAATACCACCCGGCGCTATATCCACGCGTGGTTTGAAAAACAGCTGGCGCTCATCAGCCAGAGCCTGAGGTTATCCCTGCCGGAGTGTCAATGACCAGCCTGACGCAAAGAAAAAACGATCACCTTGATATTGTTTTAAACCGCGCGACGAGCGCAAAAAAGATCTCCACAGGTTTTGAAAAATGGCGTTTTGAGCACTGCGCGCTGCCTGAGCTTAATCTCGATGAGATCGATCTCTCCACCTCGCTTTTTGGCCGCAGGCTGAACGCGCCGCTGCTGATAAGCTCCATGACCGGCGGCGCCCGCCGGGCTACCGCGATCAACCAGCATCTTGCCGAGGCCGCCCAGGCGCTCGGCCTGGCGATGGGCGTTGGCTCCCAGCGGGTGGCGCTGGAGAGCGACGAGAACCAGGGGCTGACGCGCGCCCTGCGCGCTTACGCGCCCGATATCGTGCTGATGGCTAACCTTGGCGCGGCGCAGATCGCCGCAAAGCAAGGGATCGACTACGCGCGCCGGGCGGTAGAGAGCCTGGGGGCCGATGCGCTCATTATTCATCTCAATCCCCTCCAGGAGGCGCTGCAGCACGGCGGCGATCGCAACTGGTGCGGGGTAATTAACGCCATTGAAAAAACCGTCGCCGCACTCTCCGTACCGGTGGTGATTAAAGAGGTGGGAAGCGGCCTGTCGGTCTCCGTTGCCCATCAACTGGCCCAGGCGGGGGTCGCCATGCTGGACGTCGCCGGAGCCGGGGGCACCAGCTGGGCCGCCGTGGAGGGCGAACGCGCCGTCTCGGCCCACGACCGGGCGGTAGCGATGGCCTTCACCGACTGGGGGATCCCCACCGCGACCGCGCTACACGACCTGCACCAGGCCCTGCCGACGATGCCGCTTATCGCCTCCGGCGGCATTGCCAACGGCATTGACGCGGCGAAAGCAATCCGTCTCGGGGCAAGCCTGGTAGGCCAGGCGGCCGGGGTGCTGCACAGCGCCACCGCCTCCAGCGAGGCGGTTGTCGACCACTTTAAGGTGATTATCGACCAGCTGCGGGTCGCCTGTTTCTGTACCGGCAGCGCCAGCCTGAGCCAGCTGCGCGAGGCCAGGCTGGTGGCGCAGGAACCATGACCGGGCGCGCATGGGATCTGATTTTAGCGGGCGGCGGGCTGGCTAACGGGCTTATCGCCTGGCGGCTCAGGCAGCTGCGCCCTGAACTTAAGGTACTGCTGCTGGAGGCGGAATCTCAAGCGGGCGGGAATCACACCTGGTCTTTCCACCAGGGGGATCTGACGCCGGAGCAGCATCGCTGGATAGCGCCACTGGTTTCCCACCGCTGGCAGGGCTACGACGTGCGCTTTCCGGGCCTGACCCGTAGCCTCGACAGCGGCTATTACAGCATTACCTCTGACCATTTTGCCGAAGCGCTCACTGCAGCGCTGGGCGACGATGTGCAAACCGGCGCGCGGGTGCACTCGCTCACGCCCGACAGCGTGAACCTGGAGGATGGCCGCAGCTTAACGGCCGGGGCGGTAATAGATGGCCGGGGCTATCGGCCGGATGGCAACCTGACCACCGGCAGCCAGTCCTTTCTCGGGCAGCTCTGGCGCCTGCACCAGCCCCATGGCCTCACCCGTCCTATCCTGATGGACGCCACGGTAGACCAGAACGGCGGGTATCGTTTTGTCTACACCTTGCCCTTTTCCGCCACCGAACTGCTTATCGAAGATACCCACTACGTTGACGTCGCCCGGCTGGATCCTGACCGGGCGCGGGAGAATATCCGCCAGTACGCCAGCAAGCAGGGGTGGCAGCTGGGGAGGCTGCTGCGGGAAGAGCAGGGCGATCTGCCCATCATGCTGGCGGGCGATGTGCAGAATTTCTGGCAGCAGCGCCGCGGTCAGCCATGCAGCGGCCTGCGTGCCGGGCTCTTTCACGCCACCACCGGCTATTCGCTGCCCCACGCCGTGCGGCTTGCGGACGCCATTGCCGCGCTGCCGACTATCACGGCGGCGGGTCTGCACTCTCTTATCCACGGCTATGCCCTGCGCCAGTGGCGCGCCCAGCGCTTCTTTCGCGTGCTGAACCGCATGCTTTTTCTGGCGGGGGAGCCCGACCGGCGCTGGCAGGTGATGCAGCGCTTTTACACCCTTAACGACGGGCTGATTGCCCGGTTCTACGCGGGCCAGCTGACTCTGGCCGATAAAGCGCGGATCCTGGCAGGCAAGCCTCCTGTTCCGGTTGGCGAAGCGCTGCTCGCCATCCTGCAACTCACCCCCCGGCTACGAGCATTCCACCATGAATAAAACCGTCATTATTGGCGCCGGCTTTGGCGGGCTCGCCTTAGCCATCCGGCTCCAGGCCCAGGGAATTGCCACGCTGCTGCTTGAGCAGCGCGATAAACCCGGCGGGCGCGCTTACGTTTATCAGGACAAAGGTTTTACCTTTGACGCCGGCCCCACGGTGATCACCGACCCGACCGCCATCGAGGAGCTGTTTACCCTCGCCGGCAGGCGGATGGCCGACTATGTTGATCTGCTGCCGGTCACCCCCTTCTATCGCCTGTGCTGGGAGACGGGGGAGGTGTTCGACTATGACAACGTACAGGACCGGCTGGAGGAGCAGATAAGACGCTTTAATCCGCGCGACGTGGAGGGCTACCGCAGGTTCCATGCCTATTCCCGGGCGGTCTTTAAAGAGGGATACCTTAAGCTCGGCACGGTACCCTTTTTATCCTTCCGCGATATGCTGCGCGCCGGGCCGCAGCTCACCCGGCTGCAGGCCTGGCGCAGCGTGTACGGCATGGTCTCCCGCTTTATCGAAAACGAACAGCTGCGCCAGGCCTTCTCGTTTCACTCCCTGCTGGTGGGGGGCAACCCATTTGCCACCTCGTCCATCTACACCCTGATCCACGCCCTGGAGCGTGAGTGGGGCGTCTGGTTCGCCCGCGGCGGCACCGGGGCGCTGGTGCAGGGGCTGGTGAAACTCTACCAGGATCTGGGCGGCGAGCTGAGGCTCAATGCCGAGGTAACCAGCCTCGAAACCGAGGGCAGCCATATTCGCGCCGTGGAGCTGAAAGGGGGGGAGCGGATCCCGGTCGCGGCGGTGGCCTCAAATGCGGACGTGGTTCACACCTACGAAAAGCTGCTGGGTCACCACCCGGTGGGGGCAGCTCGCGCCGCATCCCTTAAGCGCAAGCGGATGAGTAATTCCCTGTTTGTGCTCTATTTTGGCCTGAACAAGCAGCACGATCTGGCGCACCATACCGTCTGTTTTGGGCCGCGCTATAAAGAGTTGATTGACGAGATTTTTAATAAAAACGCCCTTGCGGAAGATTTCTCGCTCTACCTGCATGCCCCCTGCGTGACCGATCCCTCCCTGGCGCCGCCGGGCTGCGGCAGCTATTACGTGCTGGCACCGGTGCCGCACTTAGGCGTCGCCGATCTCGACTGGGCAACCGAAGGGCCACGCCTGCGCGACAGGATATTTGCCTATCTTGAAGAGCACTACATGCCCGGCCTGCGCAGCCAGCTGGTGACGCACCGCATCTTTACCCCCTTTGATTTTCGCGACGAGCTGGGCGCCCACCAGGGCTCGGCCTTCTCCATCGAGCCGATCCTGCGCCAGAGCGCCTGGTTCCGGCCGCACAACCGCGACAGCCGCATTCCCAACCTCTACCTTGTCGGCGCCGGAACCCACCCCGGCGCCGGGATCCCGGGGGTGATTGGTTCGGCCAAAGCAACGGCCGGCCTGATGCTGGAGGCGCTCACCGGATGACTAACAGCCTGATGGACCACGCCACCGGCACCATGGCCGCGGGCTCAAAAAGCTTTGCCACCGCGGCGAAGCTCTTCGATCCCGCCACCCGGCGCAGCGTGTTAATGCTCTACGCCTGGTGCCGTTACTGCGATGACGTTATCGACGGGCAGGAGCTGGGCTTTAACGCCCAGCCGCTGGATCGCGCCCAGGCAGAGCAGCGCCTGACGATGCTCAAAAACCAGACCCGGGGTGCCCTGGAGGGGGACTTGATGACCGAGCCCGCTTTCGCCGCCTTTCAGGAGGTGGCGCTGGCGCACGACATCCCGCTGCGGCTGGCTTTCGATCACCTGGAGGGCTTTGCCATGGACGTGCGCGAGACGCGCTACCAGACCTTTGAAGATACGCTGCTCTACTGCTATCGCGTGGCGGGGGTGGTGGGGCTGATGATGGCGAGGATCATGGGGGTTCGCGACGAGGCGGTTCTCGACCGCGCCTGCGATTTAGGGCTGGCGTTTCAGATGACCAATATCGCCCGGGATATCGTGGAGGATGCCCGCATGGGCCGCTGCTATCTGCCCGCCCGCTGGCTGGCGGAAGAGGGGATCCCACCCGATGCTATCGCTGCGCCTGAGATGCGCGAGCCGCTGGCGCGCCTCGCCCGGCGGCTGGTGGCGGAGGCCGAGCCCTATTACGCCTCTGCCCGCGCGGGGTTGGCCGGGCTGCCTCTGCGCTCCGCCTGGGCTATCGCCTCGGCGCACGGGGTTTACCGTGAAATTGGCCTGAAGGTGAGCGCGGCCGGCCCGCGCGCCTGGGATAAACGCCAGGGCACGAGCGGCCTTGAGAAAGCGGGATTACTGCTTAAGGGCGCCGGGCAGGCGCTCACTTCTCGGGTTGCGACCGCGCCGCCGCGTCCGGCCGGGCTCTGGCAGCGTCCGCGTGAGCGCGACGCTTACGCTCACGTAGCGTAGCCTGCAGTTTTTCTACCGGCGGGGCATAGAGAAAACCAAAAGAGACGCAGTCCTCTTTGCCCCGCACCGCGTGGTGCAGACGGTGCGCCAGATACAGGCGCTTAAGATAACCCCGACGCGGAATATAGCGAAACGGCCAGCGCTGATGCACCAGCCCGTCGTGGACGATAAAATAGAGCGCGCCGTAGAGCGTCATCCCGGCGCCGATCCACTGCAGCGGCCAGATCCCCCAGGTCCCCAGCGCAATCAGCGCAATCGCCAGCATGGCAAAGACCACGGCGTAGAGATCGTTTACCTCAAACCAGCTGGTACGCGGCTCGTGATGCGACAGATGCCATCCCCAGCCCCAGCCGTGCATGATGTACCTGTGCGCCAGCGCGGCGACAACTTCCATAGCGGCAACGGTTAAAAGCACGATCAGCGTGTTGTACAGCGCGAGCATTCTGACTCCCTGGTCCTGGAAAGCGTTTTCTCTCAATACTTAAGCGTAACACCTGATTGCAGAAGGAGAGGGTGCGGCGGGGTTTATTTATTGCGGTAAGAACAGCGGCCCCGGGGTATGGAGCCGCTGAGTCGGGATGGAGAGGTTAAGAACGATACTCAGTAACGGCGACGCGCGGCTGTTTGCGGTGACCGAGCATACCCATGGCACCCGCCAGCACGGCTTCTACCAGCAGCATGAAGAAGGTGAACCAGCTGGCTTTGGCTGCCGCCTCGGCCGCTTTTTCGCCTGCTTCACGGGCCTGCTGTTCGGCCTGTTTTTTCAGCTCCTGATATTTCACCCGCGCCTGCTGATAGGTTTTTTCCGCCTGGTTTACAATCTGCTCGGCTTCCTGATCGCTTTTACCGGTACGCGCCTTGATAATATTTTTCAACGCCTCGCGATCGGCCGCCTGGAAGGTATCCTGATTACGCTGAATCAGTCCCTGAATAAAACCGTTCAGATCGGTATCGGCATTCTGCGGATTATTTGCCGTCTGCTGCGCCTGGTTTTGTGCATTATTAACTTCATTCTGCACGTTATTTTCTAAATTCTCTGGCTGTAATTCTGGCTTATTGGTTTGACGCAGCGTAGTTTCCAGCTCGTTTTGCAGGCTATCGAGATTGATATTATTCTCGTCGAGCTTCTGTTTAACCATATTTGTCGCCGGAGGCGCCAGCGCGGTAAGGCCGCTGCCCACGGTTTGCAGTCCGGCACCCAGCACGTTCATGGTTCCGCTAACGGTATTGCTCGCCAGCACAAACACAAACCAGGTGCAGATAAGGGTATTCACGCCAAACATCAGCAGGCCATGCAGCGCGCCTTCCCGATGGGCCATGCGCCCGCTGATATAGCCACCGACGGCAATAGAGATGAGCATGCTCAGCCCCGTCCAGATAGCGGCCCCCATACCGAGACCGTCAAGGGGATTCTGCTCCTTAAGCGGGTCGATGGTGCTGGTGCCAATCGCGGTGCCTAAAATAGCCAGCATCAGATAAACCACCATCGAAATAATAACGCCCGCGAATACCGCGCTCCATGAAATACGTTTAAGTGCGACGACATGTTCATTATTAACGAAGCGGTTATCGTAAGGGATATGACCTGGGGTAGTTTTTTCAGCCATGCTGGCATCTCCTTTCAACACCATATAGTTTGTTAGCCTGACGGGTCAGGTAACATGTGAATGCATTGCACCGTGCTTCAGAGGATTACGCTGTTTCGATAACTTATTTAAGACTAGCTGTTAATCATAAATTTGCATTAAATCTGGGTGGGGTTGGTGTAGCGTTTCGAATACGGCGAGAATTTAAGATGTTAAGAGAGAAGGGGGCAGAAAAATAATGGTAGTAATGAAATAGTGTTTTAGCTGAGGCGGATTTCAAAAAGCGTCCGGCCTGTAAAAGGGAGAAGCAGGCGGAAGGTCGGCATACAAAAAGTAGTAAAAGAATGACAGCATAAAGCCCGCTGATGAGTAATCGAAGCGGGCTTAAGGCATAGCGTGTCAGCAGCGCTAAATTTTTAGGGTCATGCTTGTCTAAGATCGGCCATCTCTTCTGAGTAGGTCATGTCACATAGAACCGGTTTTTTATGCTGTTTATCCACGGAATGCCTTGATGTCAGGATGGGAGTGATTTTGTTTTTGTAAATGGTATCGGCGGGAATATTATTAAGCACTAGAGAATGCGCGCCAATAACAACATTATCTCCAATAGTAACTTTACCGCCGAGAATGGAAGAGTTACATCCGATATCAACATTATCACCTATGACGATCATCGCATCGGCGCTATCTGTTCTCAGGCCTATAGTAATCCCCTGTTTAAGGTCGGCATTTTCGCCAATGACGCAATTATCAGTGATAACAATGGCATTTAAATGAGCAATATTTAGCCCTTTACCGATTTTGCAGGAAAGTGAGATTTCAACGCTGTGCCGATACTTAAGGCGATTTTCTATTCGACGCGCAATACGTTTTTTGAACCTGCTGTCCTGCGTGTAAAGCCATGCGGCGATACGCCACCAGAATAAAAAATGTTTTTTTGGATTACGCCGGGTACGGAAGAGCGCTTTACGCCAGGAGAAGGATTTATCATGCCCAATAACTTCGAGGCGGATACATTCTTTGAGTTCATTATAAGAGGTCATACCGTCAACCTGACTAAAAGCTTTTGCGACTAAATGAGATGGACACAGTATGTAAAAAAAGAGAGGCACATTCAATCATTTAACCTGGACATTAATCGGCCTGGCCATTCAAAACTATAACCAGCAATAAGTGAAAATTGATGAATGCAGTAAATTGGACAGCTATTTGCAGTGTGTAAGGGCTGAACGCTATAAAATCAGCCGTATGCAGGAAGGGGCATCGGATACATTAAGCGGATAGAAGCCAGGTAGAATAGCCGTGCCACGTTGCCGTCATAGTGTTATGAGCAAAAGATGATTTACTGATAAACGTAAATTTCACCCAACAAAAAACCCATCAACCTTGAACCAAAACGGCGGGGTTGATGGGCTCCACAAATTGGGGACATCAAAGAAAAGCAGTGGCAATAGTTATGACTGACGTCTGAACAGAAAGTTCTGCGCGTAGCGAAATTATTTTCATCTTTGCGCAAATTTACGTTCAGCCCAGCCCTGGCCAGATGATGATAATCAAGGTCCCCGCCAGCGTTAACAACACGTTGGCGATAGCGTAGGTGCCCGCGTATCCCAGCGCCGGGATGTTACTCCGGGCGGTATCGCTGATGATCTCCATGGCTGGGGCGCAGGTGCGAGCGCCCATCATCGCGCCAAAGAGCAGGGCTCGGTTCATGCGCAGCACCCACACGCCGAACATAAAGCTGATCACCACCGGTACCAGGCTGACGATAAGCCCGGCCACCAGCATCTGCCAGCCTACGGCGCCCAGGCTGTGGCTGATGCCGCTGCCGGCGCTCAGGCCCACGCCGGCCATAAACACCATCAGGCCGAACTCCTTCACCATATTCAGCGCCCCCTGCGGGATATAGCCGAAGGTGGGGTGGTTGGCTCGCAGGAAGCCGAGCATAATGCCGGCAAAGAGCAGGCCGGCGGCGTTACCGATGCCGAAGCTAAAGTTGCTGAACTGGAAGGTGATCATCCCAATCATCAGGCCGACGATAAAGAAGGCGCAGAAGGCCAGCAGATCGGTTACCTGGCTGTGGATGGAAATAAAGCCGATGCGGTCGGCAACGGTCTTCACGCGGCGCGCGTCGCCGCTGACCTGCAGCACATCGCCTTTGTTGAGCACGATATTGTCGTCGATAGGCATCTCAATCTGGCTGCGGATCACCCGGTTCAGGAAGCAGCCGTGATCGGTGAGCTTCAACTGCGCCAGGCGGCGGCCGACGGCGTTGTGGTTTTTCACCACGATCTCTTCGGTGACGATGCGCATGTCCAGCAGGTCGCGGTCGAACACCTCTTTGCCGTTACGGAAGCTGGGGTCGAGGCGGGCATGCGCGTCCGGGTAACCCACCAGCGCGATATCATCCCCCATCTGCAGCACCGCGTCGCCGTCCGGGCTCGCGAGGATGCCGTTACGACGAATACGTTCGATATAGCAGCCGGTCTGGCGATAGATGCCCAGCTCGCGCAGGTTTTTACCGTCGGCCCAGGCCACCAGCTCCGGCCCCACGCGATAGGCGCGGATCACCGGGAGGTAGACTTTGCGCTTGCTGTCGGTATCCAGGCCGCGCTCGCGGGCAATCTGCTGCGCGCTGGTTTGCAGATCCTGATGTTGCAGTTTTGGCAGATAGCGGGCACCCAAAATCAGGCTCACCAGCCCGATAAGATAGGTAAGGGCGTAGCCCAGGCTGAGGTGATCCAGCGCCAGGGAGAGCTGGGCGTTATCCAGGCCAAGGTGGCGCAGGGTGTCGCCCGCGCCCACCAGCACCGGGGTGGAGGTCATGGAGCCGGCGAGCATCCCCGCGGTCAAGCCGATATCCCAGCCGAAGAGTTTGCCTAACCCCAGCGCGATAAGCAGGGCGCTGCCCACCATTACCAGCGCCAGCATCAGATAATTCTTACCGTCGCGAAAGAAAATAGAAAAAAAGTTGGGACCGGCTTCTACGCCTACACAAAAAATAAACAGCATAAAGCCGAGGTTAAGCGCATCGGTGTTAATGCTGAAATGCTGCTGGCCTAATAATAAAGAAACCACCAAAACGCCAATGGAATTACCAAGTTGTACCGAGCCGAGCCGTAATTTTCCGAGGCAAAGGCCTAATGCCAGTACGACAAATAATAACAGGATGTAATTCCCATTTAACAATTCTGCGACGTTTATATTCACGGAGGCTAACTTCTTGTTTACCAGTAAGTGGTTGAATGGATAGGATATTTAGGCTACTGTTTCTACTATCAGATGAGGGGATGAAGGCTCCCTGATGTAATGTAGAATATATCCCACAAAATAATATCAGACTCTTAGTTAAATCGTAACAGATATCCTCATCTGCCGGCGATGACATAACCATGCATGTTTTTGGCAAGGAATGCCTCGTAACGTATCAATCCGGGTGTCCAGTGGACGAAAATGTATTTGATAGTTAAGAGCAGGGGGTTGTTTGGATATTAAACGTAACTGGCCGGGCGTCGTTTGCTGTTTTTTACTCTTTACGACGGTATGTCTGTGCCTGGCATTCAGCGTAAACGGGGGGTTAATTGCGACCCGTCATCCTGAGCTGGGGCTGTTGCTCTTTATCTTACCCGGTGCGGTTGCCAGCTCTCTCTCCAGGGGCGGCGAGGTGGTCAGGCCGCTGCTGGGGGCCATACTGGCGGCGCCGTTTTGCCTGCTGATTATGCGTCTCTTTGTGGTGACATCCCGCACCTTTTTACAGGAGCTGGCGTGGCTGTTAAGCGGCATCTTCTGGTGCGCGCTTGGGGCGCTGGCGTTTCTGTTCGTGCGTCGGGCCGTCAACAGCTATCGAACAAATAAAAACGCCCTCTAAGGAGGGCGTTTATGCTTACCGGGGTGCGATCAGCTCAGATGCGCTTTAGCGTAAGCGTCGAACTCGGTAAAGCCGCCGATGTGATCCTTATCGAGGAAAATCTGCGGCACGGTCTGTACCGGTTTACCCACGGTTTTTTCCAGGTCGGCTTTGGTGATCCCCTCTGCGTTTATGTCCACATAGCGGAAATCAAAATCCTCGCGCTCGGCGGTCAGCTTCTCGGCCAGCGCTTTGGCGCGCACGCAGTACGGGCAGCCGGGACGGCCAAAGATTACTGCTAACATAATTCTCTCCTGCTTCAAAAGCCTGACGGCGAATCAGTCCATCCTGTCGATAACTCCCGGTAATGAAAAGCAGGTTTTGCCTGTTGCATCGATATCCTCAGGCTATGTTTCGCCAATTACAGCGGGCGCAACATTGCCTATACTGGCTGCATCCCCGTGTTAAGCCTGTAAAGAGAGAGAAGATGACGCCTACGATTGATCTGTTACGCTCCCACCGCTCCATTCGCCATTTTACCGATCAACCCATCAGCGACGAACAGCGTGAAGCCATTATCGCCGCGGCGCAGGGCACCTCCAGCTCCAGCTTCCTCCAGTGCAGCTCTATTATTCGCGTTACCGATCCGGCGCTGCGTGAACAGCTGGTTACTCTTACCGGCGGGCAGAAGCATGTCGCCGAGGCGGCAGAGTTCTGGGTCTTTTGTGCCGATTTTAACCGCCATCTGCAAATCTGCCCGGACGCGCAGCTGGGCCTGGCAGAGCAGCTTCTGCTGGGAGTGGTAGATACCGCCATGCTGGGGCAGAACGCCCTGACCGCCGCAGAGTCGCTGGGGCTGGGTGGCGTCTATATCGGCGGCATCCGCAACAGCATTGAGGCAGTGACCGAGCTGCTGCAGCTGCCAAAGCACGTGCTGCCGCTGTTTGGCCTCTGCCTTGGCTGGCCGGCGGATAACCCGGACGTTAAGCCGCGCCTGCCTGCCGCGCTGGTGGTGCACGAAAACCACTACCGCCCGGTGGATAAAGCGATACTGGAGCAGTACGACGAGGAGCTGGCGAACTACTACCTGACCCGCGCCACCAACAATCGCCGCGATACCTGGAGCGACCACATCCAGCGCACCATCATTAAAGAGAGCCGCCCGTTTATTCTCGATTATTTGCATAAACAGGGCTGGGCAACGCGATAACCCCATTTTTCCTGCGCCTGCCTGCGTGTATGATACGCAGGCTTTTACCGGATTAGGTCTGAGAGGTGCAGGGTGAAAATTGCCATATTGTCCCGGGATGGAACGCTCTTTTCGTGTAAGCGCCTGTGTGAAGCGGCGACTAAACGCGGTCATCTGGTGGAGGTTCTCGATCCGCTCTCCTGTTATATGAATATCAGCCCCGTGGCCTCCTCGATTCACTACAAGGGGCGCCAGCTGCCGCAGTTTGATGCGGTGATCCCGCGTATCGGCTCGGCCATTACCTTTTACGGCACTGCCGCGCTGCGTCAGTTTGAGCTGCTGGGCAGCTACCCCCTGAATGAATCCGTCGCCATTACCCGCGCCCGGGACAAGCTCCGCTCGCTGCAGCTGCTTGCCCGTCAGGGGATCGACCTGCCGGTGACCGGCATCGCCCACTCTCCGGACGACACCAGCGATCTTATCGACATGGTCGGCGGCGCGCCGCTGGTGGTGAAGCTGGTGGAAGGCACGCAGGGCATCGGCG
>DKMV01000062.1 GCA_002469605.1 Leclercia sp. UBA7405 | reverse complement strand
GAGATGCCGTTCGGGTAAATTTCATTGCTGGTCAGCCCTTCAGGCTCCAGGAAGATCTGGTGTGCATTACGATCGGCGAAGCGCATAACCTTGTCTTCGATCGACGGACAGTAACGCGGGCCGATCCCTTCGATGATCCCGGCGTACATCGGGCTGCGATCGAGGTTATTGCGGATCACGTCATGGGTTTTCTCGTTGGTGTGCGTAATGTAGCACGGCACCTGCTGCGGATGCTGCCCCGCATTGCCCATAAACGAGAAGACCGGCATGGGGTTATCGCCATGCTGCTGTGCCAGCACGCTGAAATCGATAGTACGGGCGTCAATACGCGGCGGCGTACCGGTTTTCAGGCGGTTGACGCGCAGCGGCAACTCGCGCAGACGGCGCGACAGCGAAATGGACGGCGGATCGCCGGCACGGCCACCGCTGTAGTTATCCAGGCCGATATGGATTTTGCCGTCAAGGAAAGTGCCGACGGTCAGTACCACCGCTTTGGCGCGGAATTTAAGCCCCATCTGGGTAACAGCACCGACCACACGATCGTTTTCCACAATCAGATCTTCTACCGCCTGTTGGAAGATCATCAGGTTCGGCTGATTCTCCAGCGCGGTGCGTACCGCCTGACGATAGAGCACGCGGTCTGCCTGCGCACGGGTGGCCCGAACGGCAGGGCCTTTGCTGGCGTTTAGTATCCTAAACTGAATGCCGGCACGATCGATCGCGGTGGCCATCAGGCCGCCAAGCGCATCCACTTCTTTTACCAGGTGTCCTTTCCCAATGCCGCCAATCGCCGGATTACACGACATCTGTCCCAGCGTGTCGATATTGTGTGTCAAAAGCAGGGTCTGCTGACCCATTCGCGCAGCGGCCATTGCGGCCTCAGTGCCTGCATGACCCCCGCCAATGATGATGACGTCGAAAGGATCCTGATAAAACATGGTGGTCTGCCTCGCGTAAAGCGGTTTGAAAATGGATTGAAGCCCGGGCCGAGGATTCTACTCAACTTTAGTCGATCGAGAAAGCACTGGGATCCGGCGCTATTAAAAAGAAGATCTTTTTATTTAGAGATCTGTTCTATTGTGATCTCTTATTAGGATCGACCGATCTTGTGGATAAGCCGGATCTCATAAATAAGATCAGGTGGTTAGAAAGGATCGTTTGCTGTGAATGATCGGTGATCCCACAACGTATAAGCTGGGATCAGATCGCCAAGTTATACACAGCACGAAAAGCCTGCAGAAGTTGTACGTTGGATAACTACCGGTTGATCCAAGCTTTTAACCAGAGTTATCCACATCTGTTCGCGCGATCTTTAATCGTTTTTGAGTAATTTTTTCCATTCACCCAGCCATTCTTCCGCTGGATCCTCCGGAATATCATGATCGAGGATGTTGATCTTCAGCGTTTCGCCGATCTGTTTTGCCCCGCAGGACGCGATCGCCGCCTCGACTTTCTCAACCGCACCGCAGAAGGTGTCATATTCGCGGCTACCGATACCAATAGCGCCGAAACGCACTGCAGACAGGTCCGGCTGCTGCTCCTGCAGATCGTCATACAGCGGCTGCAGGTTATCCGGCAGGTCGCCCGCGCCGTGCGTCGAGGTGATCAGCAGCCAGATCCCGGTGGTGGGCAGATCTTCCAGCAACGGGCCGTGCAGCGTTTCGGTGGAATAACCGGCATCTTCCAGCTTTTCAGCCAGGTGTTCTGCTACATATTCTGCGCCGCCAAGAGTACTGCCGCTGATAAGAGTAATGTCTGCCATTGATCGCTCGCTCATATAAAGAGGGGAACATTGTACGCTGTGAGCGAGCTGGGATCTACCTGTGGAAAATGTGGTAATGAAATTGCCTGATCAGGGGCGGATGGTACGCATGATCGGGTTCTGCAGGGAGATCAGGGTCTCGGTGGACTGAATTTCATCGATTGTTTGGATCTTGTTGATAAGTACCTGCTGTAGGGCATCGATCGAGCGGCACATGACCTTAATAAAGATGCTGTAGTGGCCGGTGGTGTAATAGGCTTCGGTTACTTCATCCAGCGCTTTCAGTTTCGCCAGCGCGGAGGGGTAGTCCTTGGCGCTCTTCAGAATGATGCCGATAAAGCAGCAGACGTCATACCCCAGCTGCTTCGGATTCACGTCAATGTGGGCACCGGTGATAATGCCCGCCTGCTTCATCTTCTCTACGCGCACGTGGATAGTGCCGGGACTCACGCTGAACTGTTTTGCCAGTTCGGCGTAGGCGGTACGCGCATTGGCCATTAACGCTTCCAGGATGCCCCGGTCCAGATTGTCGATCTGATAATTTTCCATAGGTTTTTCTTATGTAGATTGAAGATTCACTCTATTCTAGCCTTTTTATTTAACGAATCAAAAGTGGAGTCGCCATTTTAATGTTGGATTATTGAATGATGGCGTTTTTTGTTGCTTAATCAATTGCAACAGGACGCAGGAGTATAAATATGAAAACCGCTTACATCGCAAAACAACGCCAGATCAGTTTCGTTAAATCCCACTTTTCCCGCCAGCTGGAAGAGAGACTGGGCCTGATTGAAGTGCAGGCACCGATCCTCAGCCGCGTGGGGGACGGGACGCAGGACAACCTGTCTGGCTGCGAAAAAGCGGTTCAGGTAAAAGTGAAAACACTGCCAGACGCCCAGTTCGAAGTGGTTCATTCACTGGCGAAGTGGAAGCGTCAAACCCTGGGACAACACGACTTCAGCGCGGGCGAAGGGCTGTACACGCACATGAAAGCCCTTCGCCCCGATGAAGACCGACTTTCCGCCATTCACTCCGTATACGTTGACCAGTGGGACTGGGAGCGCGTAATGGGTGACGGCGAGCGTCATACCCGTACGCTGAAATCCACGGTAGAAGCGATTTATGCCGGGATCAAAGCTACCGAAGCGGCGGTCAGCAAAGAGTTTGGCCTGACCCCTTTCCTGCCGGAGACCATTCAGTTTGTTCACAGCCAGGAGCTGCTGAGCCGTTACCCGGATCTGGATGCCAAAGGCCGTGAACGTGCCATCGCGAAAGAGCTGGGCGCGGTATTCCTGATTGGCATTGGCGGCAAGCTCTCTGACGGCAAGCGTCACGACGTGCGCGCTCCGGATTACGACGACTGGAGCAGCGAAGGCGAGCGCGGCCTGGCGGGCCTGAACGGCGATATTCTGGTGTGGAACCCGATTCTTGAAGACGCGTTTGAACTCTCTTCGATGGGGATCCGCGTGGATGCCGCGGCGCTGAAGCGCCAGCTGGCGGTAACCGGTGACGAAGATCGTCTGCAGCTGGAGTGGCACCAGGCGCTGCTGCGCGGTGAAATGCCGCAGACCATCGGCGGGGGGATCGGCCAGTCGCGTCTGACCATGCTCCTGCTGCAGCTGTCGCACATCGGCCAGGTTCAGTGCGGCGTCTGGCCGCAGCAGGTCCGCGACAGCATCGACGCCCTTCTGTAATTAGCGCCGCCAGCGTCTGAGCAGGCGGCTACGCAGCCCGGTATCAAAGCGCCAGATATGATCGAAGATGCGCATGATGCCGGGTTTTCCATGGGCCGACATCGCCACCGCGTGAAAACGGTGCTGGTGAACCTGCTGCAGCACCTTTATTTTACTCACTACCTCATCCGGCAGCCGCTGGGCAATAAAGTCTGAGATCACCACCGCGTCAGCGTCATACCAGTCGCCGCCCTGCATGCGCTCAATAACGGCGCGAAAACAGCTGGCGAGATCCGTGCCGCCGCGAAAGCGCTGGCTGAGAAAACGGATCGCCTGTTCGATCCCCTCCTGGCCCGTCAGCTCATACCCCACCACTTCGCTGGAGAACAGCATAATAAAGCAGCGCCGGCGATCGGCGAGGGCAACGCGCATCAGCGCCAGGCAGAATGCCTTGGCGCACTGCTCGTTAAAGCCGCCCATTGAGCCGGAGGTGTCCACGCAGACGATAAAAGGCCCGCGCGGCTGTTCATCAAAATCCTGATGCACCACCGGCCGCTGGCTAATCTTTTCTCGCCAGGCCTCGCCGTGCAGACGATAGGTAAGCAGCTGTTTCTCCACCAGCCGGCGATAAAACTCATACTCCAGCTCGGTAATACCGAGCGTTGCCAGCTCCGGCGGCAGCAGGCGCAGAATGTCATCGCTCTGCTGCAGGCCATCTACCTGTTCCGGCACCGTCGAGGGTTCGCGCACCAGAGTGCGGAAGGTCTCCATCGGCGCATCGTTTTTGGGTACCGATTTGGCTTCCCGGGACCGGCCCAGCTGTTCGGCCAGCTGCATTAACTCCGGCTGCTGGGCCAGAAAATCGCCGTAGCGGACGATAAGCTGATAATCCCCACGCTTAAGCTGACCAGCGCTCATATCCCAGAGCCGACCGGCGGCGTGGTCGTTCTCTACTATTACCGGCTCAAGCGCACCGGCAAGCGTCATGCGCTCCTGTACTTCGCTGAGCAGCTGTTCCCGCTCCTCCTCCAGCAGCTGCTGGTTGAGAGAGGTAGCCTGCACCACCAGGCTCAGCCGCCAGCGCTGTAAAAACAGGGTGTGCAGCGCCGGGGTAAAGGTAGGGTTATCGGCCACCAGCCCTCTGGCCTGGCTGGCGAAGGGGGAGTGAACCTTATCCAGCAGCGTCAGGATCTGCGGCAGCTGGACGATTAATTGCGGTGTGGAGAGCAGCTGGCTCTGCTGATAACAGGTAACCTCTTCGGTAAGCTCGGGCGGAACGCGGGTATCTCTCATCCGCCTGCGCAACCCCTCCCGCCAGCGGGGCAGATCCTCGGTAATGGCGGTTTTTAATTTGGGGAATTTTTCGAAGAAGATGGCCAACTGGGGCGAGGCGAGCAGCGTAAGCATGAGCTCCTCAATTAATCCCTCCTCGCCGACGGCCAGCATAACGTTAAGCGTGTCCAGCGTTAGCATTGACGCGCCTGTTTGATCTGCGCGCCCACATCCTGCAGGCTGGCTTCAATACGGCCCAGCCAGTCGCTGTGGATAAACAGACATTTTTGTTGTTCGCTGAAGCGGGCATGCTGCTGGTGCCAGGCGTTATCCAGGGCCTCGAGCTGCTCTTTGATCTCTGCCGGTACGCTCTCTGATGCGCTCCCCGGCAGCGCCAGGCGCGAGCCCTGCAGGCTGACGTCGCGGATCACCAGGTGCAGGCTGCCATCCACTTCCATATTTAATGGCTGGGCAAAGCCGATGCCGTTGAGCTTGCCGCGAATTTCACCCCCCTTGCTCAGCCACTGGGAGAGCGCTTCGCGCTCGAGGGTGACGTGGATGACCTGCATATCGTGAAGTTTGAGCGGCTGCTGGAGCAGCAGGGTAAGGGTGGTTTCGCTCAGCTCTTCGGGCAGCTCGTAGTGCGGTTTACGGGCGAACATCCCGCTCTGGCGGATAACCCGCAGCGCCGTCTTATCGCTCTGCTGCTGTTGCAGCTGAATACGGCGCTGGGTGATGGCCTCCAGCTGGTTGAGCATCTCCTGCTGTTGCCAGGCGTGCCCGGTCATCAATATTTCCAGCTGCTGCTGCATCAGGTTCATGCCGCCCGCGTCATGCCACAGGCAATCTTT
>DKMV01000013.1 GCA_002469605.1 Leclercia sp. UBA7405 | reverse complement strand
CTTTGCCAACCCGCGTAACGCTGCCGCCGGATCGCTGCGTCAGCTCGACCCGCGCATCACCGCGAAGCGCCCGCTGACCTTTTTCTGCTACGGCTTCGGCCTGCTGGAAGGGGGGGAACTCCCGGGCAGCCACTATGCGCGACTGCAGCAGTTTAAAGCCTGGGGTTTACCGGTCAGTGAGCGGATGAAACGGGTTCATACCGCTGATGAAGCGCTGGCGTTTTATCATCATATTGAGCAGGAGCGGCCTGAACTCGGGTTTGATATCGACGGCGTGGTAATCAAAGTCGATTCACAGGCGCTGCAGGAGCGGCTCGGTTTTGTGGCGCGCGCGCCGCGCTGGGCGATCGCCTTCAAATTCCCGGCACAGGAGCAGCTGACCGTGGTGCGCGACGTTGAGTTTCAGGTCGGACGCACCGGGGCCATTACGCCAGTAGCGCGTCTCGAACCCGTGCAGGTCGCAGGGGTCATGGTAAGTAATGCCACTCTGCATAACGCCGATGAGATCGCCCGTCTCGGCCTGCGCATCGGCGACCGGGTAGCGATTCGCCGCGCTGGTGACGTGATCCCGCAGGTGGTCAGCGTGGTAGAGTCTGACCGGCCGGCTGACGCGCGTGAAATTGTGTTTCCGCAGCACTGCCCGGTGTGTGGCTCTGACGTGGAGCGGGTAGAGGGTGAAGCGGTAACGCGCTGTACCGGAGGGCTGATCTGCGGTGCCCAGCGTAAAGAGGCGCTTAAGCATTTTGTCTCGCGTCGCGCCATGGATGTGGATGGCATGGGAGATAAAATCATCGATCAGCTGGTTGAGAAAGAGTATGTGAAAACGCCAGCCGATCTGTTTCGCCTGACGGCCGGTAAACTGACCGGACTGGATCGCATGGGGCCGAAATCGGCGCAAAACGTGGTTAACGCCCTCGAAAATGCGAAGAAAACTACCTTTGCGCGTTTCCTCTATGCGCTGGGGATCCGCGAAGTAGGCGAGGCGACCGCGGCGGGGCTGGCCACCTGGTTCGGCACCCTGGAGGCGCTGGAGAAGGCGAGCATCGACGAACTGCAGAAGGTGCCGGACGTCGGCATTGTGGTGGCGACACACGTCTTTAACTTCTTCAATGAAGAGAGCAACCGCGACGTCATCGGACAGCTGCTCGACGAGGGGGTAAGCTGGCCTGCGCCTGTGGCAATCAATGCCGAAGAGATCGACAGTCCCTTCGCCGGCAAAACCGTGGTCCTTACCGGCAGCCTCAGTCAGCTTTCCCGCGACGATGCTAAAGCGCGTCTGGTCGCGCTAGGGGCAAAGGTAGCGGGCAGCGTCTCGAAGAAAACCGATCTGGTGATCGCCGGTGAAGCGGCAGGCTCCAAGCTTGCTAAAGCTCAGGAGCTGGGCATTGACGTTATCGACGAAGCCGAAATGCTGCGTCTGCTTGGAGAGTAACGTGGAGAAAGCGCAGCTGATTGAGATAGCCAACACGGAGATGCCCTTTGGCAAGTACAAAGGCCGCAGGCTAATCGACCTGCCGGAAGAGTATCTGCTGTGGTTTGCCCGTAAGGAGAATTTCCCGGCCGGGCATTTGGGCGAGCTGATGGCGCTGACGTTACTGATTAAAACCGAGGGGCTGAGCCAGCTGGTTCAGCCCCTGAGACGGCCTTAAGCCTTCGCGGCGCGGGTCTCTTCCTGCGCCTGTAACGCCTCGGTCTGGCGCTTATAGCGACGCGCCAGCACCGCGCAGATCATCAGCTGCAGCTGGTGGAAAATCATCAGCGGTAGCACCATCATGCCAATCACCGCCGTCGGGAACAGAATATTGGCCATCGGGATGCCGTTCGCCAGGCTCTTTTTCGACCCGCAAAAGACAATGGTAATCTCATCCGCCTTATTGAAGCCGAAACGGCGGGCGACAAAGACGTTAACGCCAATCACAATCGCCAGCAGCACAAGGCTGACGACCACAATGAACAGCAGCGAACCCACCCCGACTTTGTGCCAGATGCCGTTGACCACCGCTTCACTAAAGGCGGAGTAAACCACCAGCAGAATGGAGGTCTGGTCCGTTTTGGCGATCCACTTCTTATGCTTAGTGACAAAGGCAGCGGTCCAGGGGCGGGAGAGGTGGCCTAACACGAACGGCAGCAGCAATTGCAGCATGATCCTGCCTACCTGCTCAAGGCTGCCCTCGGCACCGTGCATATTCATTACCAGCCCCACCAGCACCGGCGAAAGGAAAATCCCCAGCAGGCTGGAGGCCGAAGCCGAACAGACCGCCGCCGCCACGTTGCCGCCTGCCAGTGAGGTAAAGGCAATGGCGGACTGCACAGTTGCCGGCAGAATGCACAGATAGAGGAAGCCGGTATAGAGCGCGGGATCGACATTAACCGGTGCCCACCAGGCGAAGAGTACCCCCAGCACCGGGAAGAGGATGAAGGTGCTGCACATCACCCACAGGTGTAACCGCCAGTGGCTACCGCCAGCGATAATCGCTTCCCGTGACAGCTTAGCCCCATGCATAAAGAACAGCAGCGCAATGGCGGCGGTGGTTAACCCCTCGAAGAAGGGCACGAAGCCGCCCCGGGCAGGGAAGAAGGAGGCCAGTAAAACCACCACCACCAGGGTTAACGTAAAGGGATCAAGAATGCGAAATAATTTCATAAATACTCCTGAAGTCAGATGCCGCTATTGTGCTTCTCTTAGTTTGAGAAATAAAATTGATTTATTGCATCTATTTATGAGTAAAGCAGATGAATTACTCTCTACGCCAGCTTCGGGTGTTTGTTACCGTTGCCCGGGCGAAAAGCTTCAGCCGCGCAGGGGAGCTTATTGGTCTTAGCCAGTCGGCGGTGAGCCATAGCGTGAAAGAGCTGGAGCTGCAAACCGGCGTCCGGCTGCTCGACAGAACCACCCGGGAGGTGGTGCTCACCGAGGCAGGGCAGCAGCTGGCGCTGCGTCTGGAGCGGCTGCTGGATGAGCTTTCAAGCACTCTGAGAGACGTGGGAAGAGTAGGGCAACAGCTCTCCGGTACCGTGCGCGTGGCAGCCAGCCAGACTATCTCGGCGCATCTCATCCCCGACTGTATTGCAGAGAGTAGCCGACGCTACCCGGATATCCATTTTGTATTGCACGATCGGCCGCAGCAGTGGGTGCTGGAGAGTATTCGCCAGGGGGAGGTAGATTTTGGGATCGTGATCGACCCGGGGCCGGTGAGCGATCTGGAGTGTGAAGTGGTGCTCTCGGAGCCATTTTTACTGCTCTGCCGCGAAAACGACCCGCTTGCCGTCCGCGAGAGCGTAAGCTGGCAGGCGCTGGAGGGGGCAAAGCTGGTGCTGCAGGATTACGCCTCCGGAAGCCGACCGCTTATTGATGCAGCTCTGGCGCAGCAGCAGGTAAAGGCCGCCATCGTGCAGGAGATTGGCCATCCGGCCACGCTCTTTCCAATGGTTGAGGCGGGGATAGGAATTAGCGTGCTGCCGGCGCTGGCGTTACCGCTGCCGCAGGGGAGCAGGCTAACGGTAAAACGGTTAACGCCGGCCATTGAGCGTAAGCTTATGCTGGTCCGACGTAAAAACCGCTCTCTTTCCGGTGCGGCGCAGGCGCTCTGGGAAGTGGTGCGGATGCAGGCGCAACGGCTGACGCAGGCGCGCACCCGCGATCCGCTGTTTAATCCCGATGTGCGTTAAACATAAATGTCGATTTGATGATCGTCGGAAGGTTTGTTAACACCTTCTGCTTTCGCCTGGTTCTGCTGCTGCTTTTGTTGTGCTTCTTCAGCCTGACGGTGCTGCAGCTGGGCCAGCTGCGCTTCAAGCACGGCGATCTGATTCTGGATGAGCTCCTGTTGTTTCTGTTTTTCCTCGGCGGTACCGCTGCCGCCGGCAATATCTTTGATCTGCTGAGTCAGTTTGGTAATTTGCGCGGTGATGCGGCTAATTTGCGAGGCAATGTCGCTGCCGCCGGAGCTGCTTTTACTGCCGTTGCTACTGGATTGTACCGAAGGGGTGGTTGCCTGAATGGTGGTCATAACTTTCTCCTGCCATAAATCACTACTATCGGCAGAAAAGGTTCGGGCTTGAGGTTAACTGCCAGAACTGGCAGGTTTAATCATTAATACGGCGCATAGCAAAAAGGCGCCTTTAGGGCGCCTTTTTACATTGGTGGGTCGTG
>DKMV01000061.1 GCA_002469605.1 Leclercia sp. UBA7405 | reverse complement strand
CTGGCTGCTGCCGGCCTGGAAACTCTCGACGGTAAAAGCGCCGGTGCGGGAGGGGATGTCGCGGGTGCTGGGGGATAAGCGTTTTGTGACCTATGTGCTGACCCTGGCGGGCTACTACATGCTGGCGGTGCAGGTAATGCTGATGCTGCCAATCATGGTTAACGATATTGCCGGCTCCCCGGCGGCGGTGAAGTGGATGTACGCCATCGAGGCAAGCCTGTCGCTGACCCTGCTCTACCCGATTGCCCGCTGGAGCGAAAAGCGTTTTCGCCTCGAGCACCGGCTGATGTTTGGTCTGCTGCTGATGTCATTCAGCCTGCTGCCCATCGGAATGGTTGGCTCGTTACAGCAGCTGTTTATTCTGATCTGCACCTTCTATATCGGCTCTATTATTGCCGAACCGGCGCGCGAGACCCTCGGTGCCCAGCTGGCCGACGCGCGGGCGCGCGGGAGCTATATGGGCTTTAGCCGACTGGGGCTGGCAATTGGCGGCGCGCTGGGGTATGCGGGCGGCGGCTGGCTGTTTGATGCCGGTAAAGCCTCGAGCCAGCCTGAGCTGCCCTGGATAATGCTGGCGGCAATTGGGCTGCTCACCTTCTTCGCACTGGGCTGGCAGTTCAGCCACAAGCGCAGCGCGGAGGAGATGCTGGAGCCGGGTGCCTGATTTGTAACAGGCTTTTTTCTCCACCATACTCAATGTTGATGGACAACAACTGGAGGAGAAACGTGAAACTTTATATTTACGATCACTGCCCGTTCTGCCTTAAAGCCCGAATGATTTTTGGCCTGAAGAATATCCCCGTCGAACTCATCACCCTGCTTAATGATGACGAAGAGACCCCGACGCGGATGATTGGTAAAAAAATGGCGCCGATCCTGCAAAAAGATGACAGCCGCTATCTGCCGGAAAGCATGGACATCGTCCACTACGTGGATAAGCTCGACGGCCAGCCGCTGCTGACCGGCGCGCAAAACCCCGCCATTGCGGAGTGGTTACGCAAGGTAAACGGCTATGTTAACCGCCTGCTTATCCCCCGCTTCGCCAAAGGCGCCTTCGATGAATTCTCCACCCCGGAGGCCCGCGCCTACTTCGTGGCGAAGAAAGAGGCGGCTATCGGCAACTTTGAGGAGCACATGGCCCACTCCGCCGGGCTGGTGAAAAATATCAGCGACGATCTGCGCGCGCTGGATAAACTCATCGTTAAACCCAACGCGGTGAATGGCGAACTCTCCGAAGATGATATCCAGCTCTTCCCGCTGCTGCGTAACCTGACCCTGGTGGCCGGTATCACCTGGCCGACGCGGGTGGCCGATTACCGTGACAACATGGCCAAGCAGACGCAGATAAATCTGCTCTCTTCCCAGGCCCTGTAGGGCCTCGCAGGCGGGTATCCCCACCCGCCTGCGTTTATCAGTTTTTTCTGCTGGTTTCAGCAAAGGCGGCCTGACATACTGGCGCGTCAGACGCTTTGGGCGTTACGTTGAGGGAACCCATGAAAAAAATCGTTATTGCCGCTGCGCTCGTCGTGAGCGGCCTGCTGGTCGGATGTAACCAGCTGACTCAGTACACCGTTAGTGAGCAGGAAATCAATCAGGCGTTAGAGAAACGCAATAATTTTGCTAAGGATATCGGCGTACCGGGCGTGGCGGATGCGCATATTGTTTTGACCAATCTGGCCAGCCAGATTGGCCGCGAAGAACCGAATAAAGTGGTGCTGTCGGGCGACGCCAGCCTGGACATGAACTCCCTGTTCGGCAGCCAGAAGGCCAATATCAAACTGAAGCTCAAAGCCCTGCCGGTCTTTAATAAAGAGGAGGGGGCGATCTATCTGCAGGAGATGGAGATCGCCGATGCGGTGGTATCGCCGGAGAAGATGAAGCCGGTGCTGCAAACCCTGATGCCCTACCTGAACCAGTCGCTGCGCAGCTACTTCAATAAGCAGCCGGCCTATATCCTGAGCCAGGATAAGAGCCAGGGTGAAGCGCTGGCGAAGAAATATGCCAAAGGCATAGAAGTGAAGCCGGGCGAAATTATTATCCCGTTCACTGACTGATTCCTAAGGCGCTTCGGCGCCTTTTTTTCGCAAAAAGAGTGCAAAGGAAAACGTTTACGCTTATCCTTTGTGTCCGGCAAAAAACAGCCTTTCACGACTGATTCCCACCAAGCCGGAGCACACCAATGACTGCACATACCCAGGTTCTGAAAATCCGCCGCCCTGACGACTGGCATATCCATCTGCGCGATGGCGATATGCTCAATACCGTCGTGCCTTATACCAGCGAAATTTACGGCCGCGCGATTGTCATGCCTAACCTGGTTCCGCCAGTCACCACCGTCGATGCCGCGATCGCCTATCGTCAGCGTATTATGGCCGCGGTACCCGCCGGGCACGACTTTACCCCGCTGATGACCTGCTATCTCACCGACACCCTGGATCCAAACGAGATTGAGCGCGGATTCAACGAAGGGGTCTTTACGGCGGCCAAGCTCTACCCGGCGAACGCCACCACCAACTCCAGCCATGGCGTCACCAGTATCGATGCCATTATGCCGGTGCTGGAGCGGATGGAAAAACTGGGCATGCCCCTGCGGGTCCACGGCGCAGTGACCCATGCGGAAATCGATATTTTCGATCGCGAAGCGCGCTTTATTGAGACGGTGATGGAGCCATTGCGCCAGCGCCTGCCGGGCCTGAAGGTGGTCTTTGAACATATCACCACCAAAGATGCCGCCGAGTATGTGCGCGATGGCAACGAACGTCTGGCCGCCACCATTACGCCGCAGCATCTGATGTTTAACCGCAACCATATGCTGGTTGGCGGCGTGCGTCCGCATCTCTACTGCCTGCCGATCCTTAAACGTAATATCCACCAGCAGGCGCTGCGCGAACTGGTGGCCAGCGGTTTTGACCGCGTGTTCCTCGGCACCGACTCGGCTCCCCACGCCCGGCATCGTAAAGAGGCCAGCTGCGGTTGTGCAGGCTGCTTTAACGCCCCTACGGCGCTGGCAAGCTACGCCCAGGTGTTTGATGAGATGAACGCCCTGCACCACTTTGAGGCCTTCTGCTCTCTCAACGGCCCGCGCTTCTATGGCCTGCCGGTTAACGAATCCTTCGTTGAGCTGGTGCGCGAAGAGAGTCGGGTAGCGGAGTCGATTGCCCTGACGGATGACACCCTGATCCCTTTCCTTGCTGGTGAAACCGTGCACTGGACGGTTAAACGCTAAAAAAGTGATGCCCCCTGTTGCCATTGCAACAATATAACTGTATAAATATCCAGTATATTACAGAGGGGGTCATTATGCGTATTGAAGTCACTATCGCCAGAACCACATCCCTGCCCGCTGGCGCGCTTGATGCGCTGGCAGGCGAGTTATCCCGTCGTATTAATACCACTTTTCCCGAGCGCGACGGTGCCGTTACCGTCCGTTATGCTTCAGCCAACCACCTGTCGGTAATCGGCGGTGCGAAAGAAGATAAAGATCGCATCAGCGAAATTCTCCAGGAGACCTGGGAGAGCGCCGACGACTGGTTTATTACCGATTAATTCTTGTTCTCTTATTGGGTTTTTTGCCGGGTCGCCCCGGCTTTTTTTTCGTTCCGTTTTTAAAAGTTCCCTTCCCTGCCTCTTTTTTTTCTATTTTCTCGCACAACGCTGCTTTATTGTTCGAACAATCCTAAAAATGGCCTTTTTGTACCGCTTACGGTTTCTTTTTGCCTTCAGAACCCCTATTTATTGATATACTGAAGTTGCTTCAGAAAAACACGCATTGAACCTCAAAGTCGTTGTCTTCTAACACGTATTACGGGGGTTATGATGGAAAAGAATAATGAAGTCATCCAGACCCATCCACTCGTCGGCTGGGATATTAGCACTGTGGATAGCTACGACGCGTTGATGCTGCGTTTGCACTACCAGACCCCGAATCAGCCTGAGCACGAAGAAGCAGAGGTTGGGCAGACACTGTGGTTAACCACCGATGTCGCACGCCAGTTTATTTCTATTCTTGAAGCCGGTATTGCAAAAATAGAATCGGGCGATTATCACGAAAATGAGTACCGACGGCATTAATTTCGTCCTCGTTCCACTCAACAGGCACCTCAGGGTGCCTTATTTATTTCTCCCTTGTATAAGCCTGCCAGGTTAATTACTCTGCTAACAAAAGTGCAGCGTAAAGAGATTTATATGAAATACGATCTGATCATTATTGGCAGTGGTTCCGTCGGCGCCGCTGCGGGTTATTATGCAACCCGCGACGGGCTTAACGTTTTGATGATTGATGCCCATATGCCTCCCCATGCCGAAGGCAGCCATCACGGCGACACGCGGCTTATGCGCCACGCCTATGGCGAAGGGGAGCGTTATGTGCCGCTGGTGCTCCGCGCTCAGACGCTGTGGGATGAGCTAGCGCAAATCAGCGGCGAGCCGGTGTTTGAACGCACCGGGGTGATAAACCTGGGGCCGGCCAACTCTCCGTTTCTTGGTAACGTTGCCCGCAGCGCGCAGCAATTCAATCTCAACGTTGAGCAGCTTAGCGCCGCCGATATCATGAAACGCTGGCCGGAGATCGCGGTGCCGGAGGAGTACATCGGCCTGTTTGAAGAGAGTTCCGGAGTATTACGTAGCGAGCTGGCGATCAAGACCTGGATTGCGCTGGCTAAAGAGGCGGGCTGCGCACAGCTCTTTAACTGCCCGGTGAGCGCCATCACCCACACCGATGAAGGGGTGGCCGTCGAAACCGCGGATGGCCTCTACACTGGCCGTCGTCTGCTTGTGAGCGCTGGCACCTGGGTTGCAAATCTGGTGCCCGGCCTGCCGGTACAACCCCTGCGTAAGGTATTTGCCTGGTTCCAGGCGGATGGCCGCTACAGTACAAAAAACCGCTTCCCGGCCTTTACCGGCGAGCTGCCCAACGGCGATCAGTTCTACGGCTTCCCGGCCGAGAACGATGAGCTAAAAATTGGTAAGCACAACGGCGGTCAGCTCATTAGTACCCCGCAGGAGCGTAAGCCGTTTGGCGCACTGCCGGGAGATGGCTCCGAGGCCTTTAACTTCCTGCGTAATGTCCTGCCGGGCGTAGGCGGACTGCTGCACGGCGCGGCCTGCACCTACGACAACACCCCGGATGAAGATTTTATTATCGATACCCTGCCAGGCCACAGTGACACGCTGTTAATCACCGGTCTGAGCGGTCACGGCTTCAAGTTTGCCAGCGTGCTGGGTGAAATCGCCGCGCAGTTTGCGCAGGATATTACCCCGCCGTTCGATCTGGCCCCCTTCTCCCTGTCGCGTTTTAATTGATAACCGGATCGGGCTCTGGCACCGGAGCCCGATTAACTTAGCCTGGAGCAAAACCCTGTGCGTCGTCTCGTTCAATATCTGATTAATAATATTCGCGAACATTTTATGCTCTATATCGCGATGGTGGCACTGCTGGCCATTCTTGATCTGATTTATATTCTCTTTTATGCCCAATAATGGCTGACACAGATTTACACTTCTAAAAATAACTATAATTTCAGCGCAAATTATTTGAATATCATTCACCTGCCTCATCCTCGCCCGGCGCCAGCATCAGAGTAAACCTTTAACTAAACTCCTGATGAAAATCATTCGCATTGTTCAAAGATACTGAAAGAAAATAAATAACTGTTAATATTATGAAATATTATTTGCAATAATAAATCGTGCGCGTCATGTTGAGCGCTCACCACTATTATTGCGGTACTGACTATGCAGTTACGTAATTCTCCGACACGCTATGGCGTTATTTCCATATTATTACACTGGGTAATGGCCGTTGCGGTCTATGCCATGTTTGGTCTTGGTTTTTGGATGGTGACCCTCAGCTATTATGATGGCTGGTATCATCAGGCGCCCGAGCTGCATAAAAGCATCGGTATTCTACTGATGATGGGGCTGGTTATCCGCATTATCTGGCACCATATTTCCGCCGTGCCGCCTGCACTGGCCTCCCAGAGCCGCTTAACGCGCCTGAGCGCCGCCGCCGCGCATATCACCCTCTACGCCCTGCTGTTCGCCATTCTTATTAGCGGCTATCTGATCTCAACCGCTGACGGTAAGCCCATCAGCGTCTTTGGCCTCTTTGACGTACCTGCCCTGCTTGCCGATGCCGGCGCCCAGGCGGATCTCGCCGGCACCCTGCACCTGTGGCTGGCCTGGGGCCTTGTTACGCTTTCCGTACTGCATGGCCTTGCCGCCATCAAACATCACGTTATCGATAAAGACGCCACCCTGACGCGTATGTTGGGTAAAGCGTCATCTGACTCTGGAGCATAAGATGAAAAAAAGCCTGCTGGGATTAACCCTCGGAACCCTGCTGTTCACCACCGGCGCGGCCGTTGCCGCCGACTATAAAATTGACAAGCAGGGGCAGCACGCCTTTGTTAATTTCCGTATTCAGCATCTGGGCTACAGCTGGCTGTACGGCACTTTTAATGATTTTGATGGCGGTTTTACCTTTGACGAAAAAAATCCGGCGGCGGATAAGGTCAACGTCACCATCAACACCAACAGCGTGGATACCAACCACGCCGAGCGTGATAAGCATCTGCGCAGCGCGGATTTCCTGAACGTGGCGAAATTCCCGCAGGCGACATTCACCTCCACCGAGGTGAAAAAAGCGGGTGACGGGCTGGATATCACCGGTAACCTGACGCTTAACGGCGTGACCAAACCCGTTACCCTGGCGGCTAAACTCATTGGTCAGGGCGACGATCCCTGGGGCGGCAAGCGCGCCGGCTTTGAAGCGGCAGGCAAAATTCGTCTGAAAGATTTCAACATCACTACCGATCTGGGACCGGCTTCGCAGGAAGTGGAGCTGATTATTTCGGTGGAAGGTGTGCAGCAGAAGTAAGTTTGTCGGGCCCGGCAGCAGGCTGCCGGGCCGCAAACCCCGTTACTCCGGATCCGGGATACCCAGGCGGGTATTCAGGCGTCCACGGGATTTATTAAAGATCTTATTGCCGTTTTCACGTCCCGCGCGGCGGCGGCGCTGCTCCTCTTCAGGCAGCATGCTCTCTTCGCTGCACAACTCGCTACAGCAGCCGTTAAACTTCACGGCGCAGGCCGGGCACTGAATAAACAGCAGATGGCAGCCGTCATTTTTGCAGTTGGTGTGCGTATCGCAGGGAGTACCGCACTGATGGCAGTGGGCAATGACATCCTCAGAAATACGCTCCCCCATACGCTCATCAAAGACGAAGTTCTTGCCGATAAAGCGCACCGGCATACCCTGCTCCCGCGCGCGGCGCGCGTATTCGATAATACCGCCTTCGATATGCCATACCTTACTGAAGCCGTTATGCTTCATCCAGGCGCTGGCTTTTTCGCAGCGGATCCCGCCGGTGCAGTACATCACGATTTTTTTGTCTTTATGTTCCTGCATCATCTCAACCGCCTTCGGCAGCTGTTCCCGGAAGGTGTCAGCGGGGATCTCCAGCGCATCCTCGAAATGGCCCACTTCATATTCGTAGTGGTTGCGCATATCGATAAATACCGCATCGGGATCGTCAAGCATGGCGTTCACTTCCGCCGCCTTCAGGTAATCGCCCACGTCGCTGGCGTCGAAGGTGGGATCCTCAATACCATCGGCCACAATGCGTTCACGCACTTTCAGACGCAGTACCCAGAACGATTTCCCGTCGTCGTCCAGCGCCACGTTCAGGCGCAGGCCGTTGAGGGCCGGATCGAAGTTATAAAGGAAGTCACGTAAGGCATCGACTTTGCTCTTCGGCACGCTGATCTGGGCGTTAATGCCCTCATGCGCCAGGTAAATACGGCCAAATACATTCAGCGCAGTTAAGGCTTTGTAGAGGGTATCGCGCGTTTCCTGGGGATTGACGATGGTGAAGTATTTGTAGAACGAGATAGTCGTGCGCGGCTCGGTTTCGGCCAGCATGCGCGCTTTTAACTCCTCGTTCGAAATGCGGTTGTGTAACACTGGCATGGTGTACGGTTCCTGCAATCGTTAAGAGAATGAAAATCGGGCGGCATCATATAGCAAACAATGAGAATTTACATCCCCTCATTTTGCGTTACATTTCATCTTCAACGTTACATCGGACGCATCATTCGTTGTATTTATGACCATTCACATTCATTAATTTTGGCAATGGTTCGAAAAGTGCGACAATGTGACAACAGGACGTTTTTGAGCAGGAATGACATGACCCATTTACCTAAATTTTCCACGGCGTTAATGCATCCACGTTACTGGCCTACCTGGCTTGGCATCGGTTTATTATGGTTGCTGGTACAACTGCCTTATCCGCTGATTTACCGCCTCGGCTGCGGCTTTGGGCATCTTGCCCTGCGCTTTATGAAGCGCCGCGCCCGCATTGCTGAGCGGAACCTGGAACTCTGCTTCCCGGAGATGAGCGAGCAAGAGCGCCGCAAGATGGTGGTGAAAAACTTTGAATCCGTCGGTATGGGCCTGATGGAGACCGGTATGGCCTGGTTCTGGTCCAATAAGCGCATGGCGCGCTGGACAGAGGTAACCGGCACCGGCATGGAGCCCGTGCACCAGCTGCAGGCAGAAAAGACCGGCGTGCTCTTAATCGGTATTCACTTTCTGACCCTGGAAATTGGTGCGCGCATGTTTGGCATGCAGGCGCCGGGCATTGGGGTCTATCGCCCGAACGACAACCCGGTGCTGGACTGGCTGCAGACGTGGGGTCGTATGCGCTCCAATAAGAGCATGATTGACCGTAAAGATCTGAAAGGGATGATCCGTGCGCTGAAAGCCGGCGAGGTGATCTGGTACGCCCCGGACCATGACTATGGCCGCAACGCCAGCGTCTTTGTGCCTTTCTTTGCGGTTGAAGAGGCGGCGACCACCAGCGGCACCTGGATGCTGGCGCGCATGTCGAAGGCGGCCATCGTGCCTTTCGTTCCGCGCCGTAAACCCGACGGCAAGGGCTATGAACTGATGATGCTGGAGCCCGAGCTGCACCCGCCGCTGGACGACGCCGAAACCACCGCCCGCTGGATGAACGGCGTGGTGGAGAGGTGCATTATGCTCGCCCCCGAGCAATACATGTGGCTGCACCGCCGCTTCAAGACCCGCCCGCAAGGGGTCCCTTCGCGCTACTGATCCCCACGGCGGCCTTGCCGGCCGCCGCTGGCTTTTAGCTTTAAAAGCCCTCCTCCGTTGCGGCAATCATCACCCAGGCGCATAATTAGCAGGCTTATTACCTCTTCTTATCGAATTGCGGATTGCTATGTCACCCTCAGATGCCCCCATAAACTGGAAACGTAATCTCACGGTTGCGTGGTTCGGCTGCTTTTTGACCGGCGCGGCATTCAGCCTGGTTATGCCTTTCCTGCCGCTGTACGTCGAGCAGTTGGGGGTGACCGGCCACAGCGCGCTGAATATGTGGTCCGGCCTAGTTTTCAGCATCACCTTTCTCTTTTCGGCTATCGCCTCCCCCTTCTGGGGCGGACTTGCGGACCGTAAAGGGCGCAAAATCATGCTGCTGCGCTCGGCGCTGGGCATGGCGATTATCATGGTGCTGATGGGGCTGGCGCAGAATGTCTGGCAGCTGCTGATTTTACGCGCCCTGCTCGGCCTGCTGGGGGGCTTTGTGCCCAATGCCAACGCGCTGATCGCCACCCAGATCCCACGGCATAAAAGCGGCTGGGCGCTGGGAACGCTCTCTACGGGGGCGGTGAGCGGCGCCCTGCTCGGCCCGCTGGCCGGGGGCTTTCTCGCCGACCTCTACGGCCTGCGGCCGGTCTTTTTTATCACCGCCACGGTGCTCTTCATCTGTTTTCTGCTGACTTTGCTCTGCATCCGCGAGAATTTTACCCCAGTACCTAAAAAAGAGATGCTGCACGCGCGTCAGGTTATCGGCTCGCTGAAGAATCCCCGGCTGGTGCTCAGCCTGTTTATCACTACTTTGATTATTCAGGTGGCCACCGGCTCTATTGCCCCCATTCTGACGCTCTACGTGCGCGAGCTGGCGGGTAACGTGAGTAACATCGCCTTTATCAGCGGCATGATCGCCTCGGTACCGGGGGTGGCGGCGCTGATCAGCGCCCCGCGCCTCGGCAAGCTCGGCGATCGCATCGGCCCGGAGAAGATCCTGATCGTGGCCCTGATGCTCTCGGTACTGCTGCTGATCCCCATGTCGATGGTCCAGTCCCCCTGGCAGCTGGGGGTGCTGCGTTTCCTGCTTGGCGCCGCTGACGGCGCCCTGCTGCCCGCCGTCCAGACGCTGCTGGTCTACAACTCCACCAACCAGATTGCCGGGCGCATTTTCAGCTATAACCAGTCATTTCGCGATATCGGTAACGTCACCGGGCCGCTGGTGGGGGCGAGCGTCGCCGCCAGCTTCGGTTTTCGGGCGGTCTTTATTGTGACCGCCGGAGTGGTGCTGTTTAATGTTTTTTATTCTGCGTTCAGCATGGCCCGCGCGGTGCGTAAACCGGCTTCTGCCCCCTCTTCCTCCCGGGATTAAGACAAATGCGTGATAGCTTTCTGCGCTTTCATACTTGCAATTTCAGTGGATAAGCTATCCTTTCCCTGAACGCTATATCGAATACAGGGAGATACCAATGACTATGTACGCCACACTGGAAGAAGCAATTGATGCCGCACGCGAGGAGTTTCTCGTCGATAATCCGGACATCGAAGAAGAAGATGCAAACATTCAGCAGCTCAATATACAAAAGTATATTTTGCAGGATGGCGACATCATGTGGCAGGCAGAGTTCTTTGCCGAGGAGGGTGACGATGGTGAATGTTTACCGGTCCTGAGCGGTGAAGCTGCCCAGGCGGTCTTTGACGGCGACTATGACGAGATTGAACTGCGTCAGGAGTGGCTGGAAGAAAACACGATGCATGAGTGGGACGAAGGTGAATTTCAGCTTCAGCCGCCGCTGGATACCGAAGAGGGGCAAACGGCAGCGGATGAGTGGGACGAGCGTTAATTACTCATAAGGCCCGTGATGCGCATCGATCGGCAAGAGCAGGGTGTCGAACACCAGCGAGAACGGCAGGTCCAGCACCGTCAGGTAGCGCCACGCCGAGTCGCGAACGTCCCACTGCACGCCAGGATAGTACTGGTTGCCGTGCCCCTGTCCGGGTATGGTGCGGCTGATAATACTGCCGCACCCGCTTAGCAGGAGGGCCATCAGCGTCACAATGATGAATTTCATAACGTCCTCGTAGAAAAAAATACCGGCCAGTGGCCGGTATTTTTTTAGCTTTGGGTTTATTTCGCCTTCAGCGCCAGCGGATTGAGCTTCAGCGTCTCGTAGTGCTGCACCCAGGAGGAGTATTTCTCCGGGGCGGTCCAGACGCGATAGTGCAGACGCGACATGGTTACCGGATCGCTCAGCAGCACCAGACGACGGTCGCGGCTCAGTTTTTCCGGGGTCTCGTTCAGCGCCTGCTCAACGTGACGATCGCGGGCAATCTCGAGGATCTGACTCGCACGGTGGCGGGCAGTGGCCATGGCCGTGGCCAGCGCGTTGAAGGAGGGGTTAAACACCGCGTGCATAAACCCATCTTCCAGCGAACGGCTGCGGTTGAGCTCCAGATACCTGTCGGTATCCACCAGCACCTGCGGCGGCGAATACTCTTCCGGGATCAGGAACAGCTTCCAGCGTTTGGTACGCAGACCCACCGTTGAACGGCTGGAGATCACCGACACAAACGGCGAGAGGATCAGCGAGAAGACGATTGGCGCCAGCCAGAAGAGGAAGCGCAGATCCAGCCACGCCATACCCGCAGCCCATACCAGACCCAACAGCATCTGTGAGCCGTGGCGCTTAAAGGCTTCGCCCCATGGGGTGGAGTCGTCATCACGCTGAGGTGAGTTCCAGACCACTTCCCAGCCGAGGAAGGCGCTGACCACAAACACCGTATGGAACAGCATGCGCACCGGCGCTAGCAGCACCGAGAAGAGCACCTCGAGCAGCAGCGAGAGGGTGACGCGCAGGAAGCCGCCGAACTCTTTGCTGCCTTTACACCAGATCAGCACGATACTGAGCAGTTTCGGCAGGAACAGCAGCACCATGGTGGAGGCGAAAAGCGCGATCGCCAGTTCCGGACGCCACTGCGGCCACACCGGGAAGAGCTGGCGCGGCTGCAGGAAGTATTGCGGCTCGGTCAGGGCGTGGACCACCTGCAATGCCGTCGACAGGGCCAGGAACATAAACCACAGCGGCGCAGAGAGATAGGACATTACCCCCGTCAGGAACACCGCCCGGTGAACCGGATGCATCCCTTTTACCAGGAACAGGCGGAAGTTCATCAGGTTACCGTGGCACCAGCGACGGTCACGCTTCAGTTCATCCAGCAGGTTCGGCGGCAGCTCTTCATAGGAGCCCGGCAGATCGTAGGCGATCCATACCCCCCACCCGGCACGACGCATCAGCGCGGCTTCGACAAAGTCGTGGGAGAGGATAGAGCCAGCAAACGACCCTTCACCCGGCAGCGGCGCCAGGGCGCAGTGCTCAATAAAGGGCTGCACGCGGATGATGGCGTTGTGGCCCCAGTAGTGGGATTCACCCAGCTGCCAGAAGTGCAGACCGGCGGTAAAGAGCGGCCCGTAGACGCGCGTCGCAAACTGCTGGCAACGGGCGTAGAGGGTGTCCATACCGGACGCTTTAGGGGAAGACTGGATGATCCCGGCGTTCGGGTTCGCTTCCATCAGACGCACCAGGCCGGTGAGACAGTCGCCGGTCATCACCGAGTCGGCGTCCAGTACCACCATATAGCTGTACTGGCTGCCCCAGCGGCGGCAGAAGTCATCGATGTTACCGCTTTTACGCTTCACGCGACGACGACGACGGCGGTAGAAGATCTGCCCTTCGCCCTGCACCTCGGCGATCAGCTCCATCCAGGCCTTCTGCTCAGCGACGCAGATATCGGGGTTGTAGCTGTCGCTCAGGATATAGACGTCGAAATGCGCCGCGTTACCGGTCGCCTTTACGGACTCCCAGGTGGCGCGCAGGCCCGCAAACACGCGGTCCACGTCTTCGTTACAGATAGGCATAATTAGCGCGGTACGGTGCTCGGGATTCAGGGGTTCATCCCCCACCGTAGAGTGCGAAATGCTGTATTTGTCCCGGCCAATGAGCAGCTGCAGGAACCCCATCAGCGCGGTCCAGAAACCGGCGGAGACCCAGCAGAAGAGCACGGCAAACAGCAGAAGAATACCGCTTTGCAGAATGTAGGGGAGGATCTGCATAAAGGAGACCAGCAGATCCTGGTCGAACATATCTGCCGGATTAATTAACGCCCAGCCCTGGTAAGGCAGAATGGTCTTCATATACCAGGTGGCGACCACGGTCTGCGCCAGGGTCAGCAGCAGCAGAATGTAACGACGGATACTGCCCACGGTACGCCACTTCTGCTCGTTCGCCTGCTGCTCTTTGGTGAGACGAGAAAGATAGCGCGGCGTGACATCGCGGCCGCGCAGGCGATCCCAGAAACGGCCCACCGGGTTGGTGCGCCAGGGATCCGGAAACATAGAGGAGCGCGTCGCTTTTGGCATCGCCTCAAGCTGGGTGCGCCCTTCTGCATCCTCGACCAGCTGACCTTCCGCCAGAGAATCCGGCCAGGCCTGCTCGAGGCGTGCCTTTACGGAGCCCAGCGGCGTGTCGTCATCCCGGGTAAACTGATGATGCCCGGCATCCTGCGCGGTATGCACCGCGCGGATATCCTCCTTCGGCAATGCCGCTTTCTCTATGTCAGAGAGCGGCATCGCATCGATATACTCAGTTGTCTTATTCATTGGCAGGTAGCTGATAACTCCAGGTTTCACTCAGCGGCTGGTCAGCGTTCACCAGGGCTGCGCGCATCTCAGTCGGCTGTTTGGCATCTTTCACTTTCACACGCAGGGTCATACGCCAGCCCTGGGTAACAGGGTTATAACGTACGCTGTTCTCAACGATTTCCCCGTTGTCGCCGATGCTCGCCTGGGCAGTCACCGGAGTGTCCGGCGCCAGGGACTTCATGTCCTGACCGGCGAAGTCCACCACGAAGGCGATAGTGCCGTCAGGCTGGCGGATCAGGTTCGACTGCTTCACGTCGCCGGTAGAGCGGCGGGTCTGCACCACATACGCGTTGTCCGCGGCATGCAGCTTATCTTCGTCGCGGCTAAGGGTGATGCTGTATTTGAAGTTCATCTCTTTACCGGCTTCCGGCAGCTGATCCGGCGTCCAGTAGGCCACGATGTTGTCGTTGGTCTCGTCCGGCGTGGGGATTTCCACCAACTCGACGTGCCCCTTGCCCCAGTCGCCCTTGGGCTCGACCCAGCCGCTGGGCCGCAGCTCGTAGCGGTCGTCCAGATCCTCGTAGCGGCCGAAGTCGCGGGTACGCTGGAGCAGCCCGAAACCGCGCGGGTTTTCGACCGCGTAGCTGCTGATAGCCAGCCGCTTGGGATTGTTCAGCGGCCGCCAGATCCACTCGTCAGCGCCGGTATGAATCGCCAGCCCCTCGGAGTCGTGCAGCTGCGGCCGGTAGTTGAGCAGTTCGCTTGGCTGGTTGGCGCCGAACAGGTACATGCTGGTGAGCGCAGCGATGCCCAGCTTCTCCACCGGCTCACGCAGATAGACCCGCGCTTTGACATCGACCGTGCTGTCCTTGCCCGGCGTGACCACCATCCGATAAGCACCGGTGGCGCGCGGAGAATCAAGCAGCGCATAGATCACCAGGTTGCGACGGTCAGCTTCGGGGCGTTCGATCCAGAATTCGCGGAAGCGTGGAAACTCCTCTCCGCTCGGCAGCGCTGTATCGATAGCCAGACCGCGTGCAGACAGGCCGTATACCTGATCCTTGCCGATGACCCGGAAATAGCTGGCGCCAAGCAGCGTCATCAGCTCATCGGCCTTATCCGGCTTGTTCAGCGGATAAAGCACTTTGAAACCGGCAAACCCAAGGTTTTCCAGCGCAGCAGGTTCGATCTCAACGCTGCCGAACTCGAACATCTCCGGGCTATAGCGCACCTTCTCGACGCCGTTGGAAGTGATCTCGTTGATTCGCACCGGCACATCGAAGTGCATGCCCTGATGGTAGAACTGCACTTCGAAAGGTGTCGGCGCGTCATGCCAGAGCGCCTTGTCACCGCGGAAGCGCAGCTGCTGATAGTCAGCGAACGCCATATTGCGGAACACTGGCGGCAGATTGCTCTTCGGCGCTGCATAGCCTTCGGCCGCCAGCTTTTCCGCCTTGGCCGCGACATCATCGAGGCTGAATGCCCAGCTACTGCAGGCAAACAGACCCAAACACAGACTCAACGTCATTCCCAGTGCCCGACCTGAGCGAGCCCCTGATTTGAAATGATACAGAGTGTGTAAAAACGCCCG
>DKMV01000382.1 GCA_002469605.1 Leclercia sp. UBA7405 | reverse complement strand
GATGATCACCAACCCGATGCCGACCCGCGCAGAGGTCATGGACGTGGCGAACGCCGTGCTGGACGGCACCGATGCAGTAATGCTCTCTGCGGAAACCGCCGCCGGTCAGTACCCGGCAGAAACCGTGGCCGCCATGGCCCGCGTCTGCCTGGGCGCCGAGAAGATCCCGAGCATCAACGTCTCTAAACACCGTCTGGACATTCAGTTCGACAACGTGGAAGAGGCGATTGCCATGTCCGCCATGTACGCGGCTAACCACCTGAAAGGTGTAACCGCTATCATCACCATGACTGAATCCGGCCGCACCGCGCTGATGACCTCCCGTATCAGCTCCGGCCTGCCGATCTTCGCCATGTCCCGTCACGAGCGCACCCTCAATCTGACGGCGCTCTATCGCGGCGTGACTCCGGTCTACTTCGACAGCAACAGCGACGGCGTTGCCGCCGCGAACGACGCGGTGAACCTGCTGCGCGACAAGGGCTATCTGGTCTCCGGCGATATCGTGATCGTGACCCAGGGCGACGTGATGAGCACCATCGGCTCGACCAATACCACCCGCGTGATGACCGTCGAGTAATCCGGCGCCTCTCACAGGTTATAAAAAAGCCCCTGGCGGGGCTTTTTTTATTTCTTGCGGTAGAGGTCGTTGCGCTTGTAGGGCTGGATTTCGCCGGGCTTGCGCGTTTTAAGCAGCTTCAGGATCCAGGTGTACTGCTCCAGGTGCGGCCCCACCAGCAGCTCCACCTCTTCGTTCATCCGCCGGGCAATGGTATGGTCGTCGGCGGTCAGCAGGTCGTCCATCGGCGGACGAACGACGATGGTCAGGCGGTGGGTTTTACCGTCGTAAATGGGGAACATCGGCACCACGCGCGCCCGGCAAACCTTCATCAGCCGCCCTACCGCCGGTAGCGTGGCTTTGTAGGTGCCAAAGAAATCCACAAACTCGCTCTGCTCGGCGCCGTGGTCCTGATCGGGCAGGTAGTAGCCCCAGTAGCCCTGACGTATCGACTGGATAAAGGGCTTGATGCCGTCGTTACGCGCATGCAGGCGACCGCCGAAGCGGCGACGTACGCTGTTCCAGACGTAGTCAAATACCTTATTGCCCTGGTTGTGGAACATGGCGGCCATCTTCTCGCCCTGAGAGGCCAGCAGCATCGCCGGAATATCCACGCCCCAGCCGTGCGGCACCAGGAAGATCACCTTTTCGTTGTTACGGCGCATCTCGTCGATTATCTCAAACCCTTTCCAGTCGATGCGCTTTTCAAGCTTCTTTGGGCCACGCAGCGCCAGCTCGCCCATCATCGCCATCGCCTGGGGTGCGGCGGTGAACATGGCGTCAACCAGGGCTTCACGCTCCGCTTCGCTCTTTTCCGGGAAGCAGTACAGGAGGTTGATCTGGGCGCGGCGGCGGGCGCTTTTACCGAATTTGCCTGCTATACGTCCGATGGTGCCCAGCAGGGGATCGCGCAGCGCCGGGGGAGTTAAGGCCAGGCCCGCAAAGGCAAATACGCCAAGCCAGGCGCCCCAGTGGCGCGGATGGCGAAAGTCTTTCTCAAATTCAGGAATGTATTCAGTATTGTTTTTTTTGGTTTCCATGCTTTATCCCGGCGGATGACGCTGAAAAGAATAGTGGGTTAGTGTAGCGAGGCAGTGCGCAACGCACAAAAGAAAAAGCCGGCGCAGGGGCTGCACCGGCTTCGTCAGAGGAGATTTTAATCGATGCTCAGCTGCGGCATCACCTCTTTCACCTGGGCCAGGTAATCGCTGCGATCTTTGCCGGTCAGCCCTTCGGTACGCGGCAGTTTCGCCGTTAATGGGTTAACCGCCTGCTGGTTGATCCACACTTCATAGTGCAGGTGCGGGCCAGTTGAACGCCCGGTATTCCCGGAGAGCGCAATACGGTCGCCACGTTTAACCTTCTGACCCGGCTTCACCAGCAGCTTGCGCAGGTGCATGTAGCGGGTGGTATAGGTCCGGCCGTGGCGCACCGCAACGTAGTAACCTGCTGCGCCACTGCGTTTGGCAATGACCACCTCGCCATCGCCCACGGAGAGCACCGGAGTACCCTGCGGCATGGCAAAGTCGACACCGCGGTGCGGAGCGACGCGCCCGGTTACCGGGTTCAGACGACGCGGATTAAAGTTCGACGAGACGCGGAACTGACGGGCGGTCGGGAAGCGCAGGAAGCCCTTCGCAAGGCCAGTACCGTTACGATCGTAAAACTTACCGTCTTCGGCGCGGATCGCATAGTAATCTTTACCGCCGGAGCGCAGACGCACGCCCACCAGCTGGCTCTGTTCACGTTTGCCGTCGAGCATTTCGCGGGACATCAGCACCGAGAACTGATCGCCTTTTTTCAGCTTGCGCATGTCCAGCTGCCACTGCATGGCTTTAATTACCGAGCTGATTTCACCGCTGGTGAGGCCGGCGTCGCGGGCGCTGGCCACAAAGCTGCCGCCAACGCTGCCTTTAATTGCGCTGTTCACCCACTCGCCCTGCTGCATTTCGCTGGTCATCTTGAAACCGTTTGCAGTGCGGTCGTAGGTGCGGGTTTCGCGACGGGACATCTCCCAGGTCAGGCGCTGTAACTCGCCATTGTCGGTGAGGGTCCAGGAGAGCTGCTGGCCAATTTTCAGATTACGCAGTTCTTTATCCGAGGCAGCGAGCTGGCTGATTTCGCTCATATCGATGCCGTACTGGTTAAGGACGCTGCTTAAGGTGTCACCTGTTGAAACCACGTACTCATGTACGCCGGTTTCAGAAGAAATTTTGTCATCCAGCTCATCCTGCGGGATAGCTTCCTCTTCCTGAGGTGCCTGATCGATGGGTTCACTTGCTTCGGGCAGTAGCGAGCGTATTTCGCTCTTTTCCAGTTCGATGGTCTTAACGATGGGGCTGGAAACCGGGTGGTAAACATAGGGCCGCCAGACGGCGACCGCTAAAGTGAGAACTGTAAGCGACCCCAGCATGACGCGGTGGGGCCGGGGCAGATTATTAAATGCCAGGGCGACAGAGCGGGCTATCTGTTGCACGTATTCACTTCCTCGTTAATCTCCTTTCAGGCAGCTCGCATACTGGTTCGCCAGTTGAGTGAGGAACTGCGGATAGCTCGCTTTGCTCAACTGGATAGAGGTTCCAAGCGGGTCAAGGGTGCCCATACGCACGGACGTTCCCCTTGCCACGGCTTCAACGACCGCTGGCCTGAACTGTGGCTCAGCAAAAACGCAAGTCGCTTTTTGCTCAACCAACTGT
>DKMV01000381.1:2537-2697 GCA_002469605.1 Leclercia sp. UBA7405 | reverse complement strand
AATCATGGTGATGGTCTGGTTACCGGTATTCCCGCCAATCCCTGCCACAATCGGCATCAGCGAGGCCAGCGCTACCAGCTGTGAAATGGTATGTTCGAAACCGTCGATCACCCGGGAGGCAATAAAGGCGGTGCAGAGGTTGATCGCCAGCCACGCCCAG
>DKMV01000381.1:0-2394 GCA_002469605.1 Leclercia sp. UBA7405 | reverse complement strand
TTGATCGCCAGCCACGCCCAGCGGGTTTTCACCGCCTTGCCCACCGGGGCATACACATCCTCTTCCGCGCTCACGCCCCCCATGGCGCGCATATCGTTCCCGGTCTCTTCATAGACCACGTCTACGATCTCATCGATGGTTAAGCGGCCCATTATTTTGCCCGTCGAATCCACCACCGCGGCGCTAAGCAGGTTGTCACGCTCAAAGGTACGCGCGGTTTTTTCGGCGTCATCTTCCGGCAGGAAGATCATCGGCTCGGGATCCATCACCTCACTGACCCGCTTCTGAGCGCTGTTCAGCAAAATCGTCTGCAGCTCCAGCTCCCCCAGCAGGGTTTTATCCCGGGAGGTGACAAAGAGTTTGTCGGTATTCTTCGGCATTTTCCCCAGCCGGCGCAGGTAGCGCTGCACCGCCCCGAGGGTGACGTCCGGGCGCACGAGGATGACGCCAAACTCCATGATGGCGCCAACGCTGTTTTTTTCGTAGTGCATGACCTGACGCACGCGGGCGCGCTCGTCGGCGGGCATCGAGGCCAGCAGGCGGCCCGTCAGGTCGCGGGGCAGATGCTGCACCAGGTAGATCTGCTCGTCGATATCCAGGGTGTGCAGGGCGTCGAGGATGGCGCTGTCGCTCATCTCGTCGATCAGATCGTCCCAGACGTTTTCCGAGGCTTCGAGCAGCACCTGACCGCGCTCGTGGTCCTCCACCAGCCGCCACAGGGCGTGGCGCTCTTCCGAAGGTAGGGCTTCCAGGGTATCGGCCAGATCGGGCGGTGGCAGATGCGCCACCAGCGCCCCTACCTCAGCAATATTGTCGGATAAGGTGCCAACGTCATATTGCTCAGCCAGGGTCAGTTTACCCAACAGGGAGGAGACCACCGCTTTATCGGTGGTGAGCAGCCAGATCAGTCGGGCACGCTCTTCATCGCGCAGCCTTGCGCTGTGTTTATTGGTAAATGCCATCAATCATGTATCCATCAAATGTGATGGCACTAAGCATAGCGTGACGATATGTAAATAAGAATAAACGGCGAAGGGGGATGGCTAAAAAAGCAGCGGGACGGTGAAGATTGCCCGGCAGGCGGTGTGCTGCCGGGCAGGAGGTTTAGGCAGTGCGGGCGACGGCGTCCCGGGAGGCGGCGTCGCGATCGGCACCGGTCAGCTCGCTCAGGTGGCCGTTTCGCATCTCCAGCAGACGATCGGCGTGAATAAAATAGTGATCGTCATGGCTGATGGCGAAAATGGTTTTCCCCATCTGCTGCATCAGCGGCAGCAGCACCTGGTAAAAATCGCGGCGGAAGTGCGGATCCTGGTCGGCGGCCCACTCGTCCAGCAGGATGATGTCTCGCTCTTCCGCCAGCGCCAGCAGCAGGGCCACGCGCTTCTTCTGCCCTTTCGAGAGCTTAAGGTTGAGAATTTTACCGTTCTCCAGCTCCAGCTTGTGCGACATCTGCAGCTGCTCCAGCCACTTCGCCACCAGCGCCGGATCGGCCTCTTTCCCTTCCGGCCCCAGCAGCCTGTCGAACAGCCAGACGTCGGTAAAGACCGCCGAGAAGAGCTTACGGTAATCTTCTGGCTGTTCGGCGTTGAGCGGTTTACCATCAATAAGAATTTCGCCCGACTGCGGCTGATAAAGCCCGGTCAGCAGCATCGCGAGGGTCGATTTACCGCTGCCGTTACCGCCAATCAGGAACAGCAGTTCGCCGCGGTGGATGGTGAGGTTAATCGGCCCGATGGCAAAGGCGTTGTCCTGGTAGTGGAACTGCACGTTACGCAGCTCCAGCGTCTGCCAGTTCGGGAAGGCCACAGGGCGCGGGAACTCCGGCTTGTACGGCGCCAGAGCAAACTTATTGAGCTTGTTAAAGGCCACCTGAGCGCTGAGCAGGGTCGGCAGCGCCCCCACGGCGGAGAGCATCGGGGTACGCAGGAACAGCAGGGTCAGCGAGTAGGTGGCCGCCACGTTGGTATCGGCCCAGCCGAGGCTGTTAGCCATCCAGAACACCAGACCAATGGCGCCGAGCATCATAATGTTGGACCAGTTCACCGCGCTCAGGTGGAAAGTATCGGCGCGGATAATATGATGGCGGTATTCCCGGGCATCGGGAACGTAGAGGTTGTTAAAAATATCTTCGGCGCGCTCGCGGTTCAGGGTCAGCTCTTTGCGCCCCTCCAGCACCGTCTGGTAGTCGTTATAGAGTTTATCTTCGGTTTCACGCAGCACGGCCATATGTTTGTAGACCCGCGCCACCAGCACAAAGCCGCCCCAGATGGTAATCACAATCCACAGGGCGGTGATCGCCAGCATTTTAGTCGAGAGAAACGCCAGATAGGCAGCAGAGCCGAAGGTCAGGATGATGCCCTGCACCAGCTCCGGCAGGCGCACAAAGGCGATGGT
>DKMV01000271.1 GCA_002469605.1 Leclercia sp. UBA7405 | reverse complement strand
CGCAACCGTGAAGTGCGTCGTCTGTGGGAAGCCGTGGGCGTGCAGGTTAGCCGCCTGATCCGCGTGCGCTACGGTGATATCCTGCTGCCAAAAGGGCTGCCGCGCGGCGGCTACACCGAGCTGGATTTAACCCAGACCAACTACCTGCGCGAGCTGGTAGGGCTGACGCCAGAAACCACCTCCAAGGTGGCGGTAGAGAAAGATCGCCGCCGTATGAAGGCGAACCAGATCCGTCGCGCCGTGAAGCGACACAGCCAGGTGAGTACCTCTCGCCGCTCCGGCAGCCGTAACAACAACGGTTAAAAAACAAAACCCGGCATCGCCGGGTTTTTTTTAATAGTCGATACCTTGCTGCGCTTTTATTCCGGCGTCGAAGGCGTGTTTGACCGGACGAAGCTCGCTGACGGTATCCGCCAGCTCCATAATCTCCCGATGGCAGCCGCGCCCGGTCACTATTACTGTTTGATGGGCAGGGCGGTTTTTCAACGCCGTCAGCACCCTCTCCAGCGGTAAATAGTCGTAGGCGACCATATAGGTAATTTCGTCCAGCAACACCATATTCAGGCTGCGATCGGCCAGCATCCGCTCGGCATGTTCCCAGACCGCCAGGCAGGCTGCGGTATCCGTCTCCCGGTTCTGGGTATCCCAGGTAAAGCCGGTGGCCATCACCTGAAACTCCACTCCAAGCGGCTCTAGCAGGTTACGTTCGCCGTTCGGCCATTCGCCTTTAATAAACTGGATCACACCCACTTTCTGCCCGTGTCCGACCGCACGCGTGGCGGTGCCAAAGGCGGCCGTGGTTTTACCTTTGCCGTTGCCGGTGAAGACGATGATAATCCCACGCTCCTCCTGGGCTGCGGCAACGCGGGCATCAACCTGCTCTTTCAGACGCTGCTGGCGCTGCTGATGACGTTCTTCACTCATTGAGAGATCCCTGGTTTTCGGCCCGGCTGGGCATCAAAGGTCATACCGGTCTTGCGGCGGCTATCGTCGCCCATCAGCCACAGATAGAGCGGCATAATATCGGCAGGTGTTTTAAGTTTGTCCGGATCTTCGGTGGGGAAGGCGCTGGCACGCATCTTCGTGCGGGTGCCGCCCGGGTTAATACAGTTCACTCGCAGATGGCGGCTCTGATACTCTTCGGCGAGCACCTGCATCATCCCTTCGGTGGCAAACTTCGACACCGCATAGGCGCCCCAGTTGGCGCGCCCCTGACGCCCTACGCTGGAAGAGGTAAACACCAGCGAGCCCGATTCTGATTTGAGTAATAAAGGAAGGAGCGCCTGAGTGAGGAAAAAGGTGCCGTTGATATTCACCTGCATCACCTGCTGCCACAGCTGCGGGTCCTGTTCATCCATCGGACGCACTTCCCCCAGCAGCCCGGCGTTATGCAGCACCCCGTCCAGGCGCGGGTAGTGGGCGGCGATGCGCTGCGCCAGCTCCCGGCAGCTTTCCGGGGTGCAGGTCAGGAGATCCAGCGTATACCAGCGTACCTGATCCCCATTTACCTGTTCGACCTCGTGGGCGACGGCGCGCAGTTTTTCTTCGTTACGCCCCAGCAGGATCACGCTGGCGCCATAGCGGGCATAGGTTAACGCCGCTTCGCGGCCAATGCCGTCGCTGGCGCCGGTGACCAGAATAATTCGGTTTTGCAGTAAATTTTTTTGCGGTTGATAGTGCACGGTTACTCCTCTGGCGCGCGTTTGCCTGCGTCTTCTCATGATGCTTTTCGGCTTTATGCCCGAAAGCGTACCTGATTTCAATCAGTCTACCGGACACTTCGCTGCAAAATTAACAATTTGCAACGATTCCCTCTGCCGGTAACAATTCCGGAAGCCTGCTCGCAAGGCCGCGTCATGGGCGAGACGCCTGGCACGGGCTGTTGTACACTGAGCTCGAAAATAAGTGGTTAAACCAAGGTGGACCCGTGGAATTACTCTCTGAATATGGTTTATTTCTGGCCAAAATAGCAACGGTGGTGATCGCTATCGCCGTGATCGCTGCTCTCATTGTTAACCTGACGCAACGGAAGCGTCAGCGTGGCGAGTTACGTATTACCCGGTTAAGCGAGCAATACACCAACATGCAGGAAGAGATGTCGGTGGCGCTGCTCGACAGGCATCAGCAAAAACAGTGGCATAAAGCACATAAGAAAAAGCAGAAGCTGGAAGCGAAAGCCGCCAAAGCCAAAGCGAAGCAGGCACATCGTGAGGAGCCCGTTAAGCCCCGCGTCTATGTGCTCGATTTTAAAGGCAGTATGGATGCGCATGAAGTGTCATCCCTGCGTGAAGAGGTGACGGCGGTGATCGCGGCTGCCACCCCTCAGGATCAGGTGGTGTTACGTCTTGAGAGCCCCGGCGGCGTGGTGCATGGCTACGGACTGGCGGCATCCCAGCTTCAGCGCCTGCGCGACAAGCAGATCCCCCTGACGGTCGCGGTTGATAAAGTCGCGGCCAGCGGCGGCTATATGATGGCCTGCGTGGCGGATAAAATCGTGGCTGCGCCATTTTCTATCATCGGCTCCATTGGCGTGGTGGCACAGGTCCCCAACTTTAACCGCTTCCTGAAAAGCAAAGATATTGATATCGAGCTTCATACCGCCGGTCAGTACAAACGCACGCTGACGCTGCTGGGTGAAAACACCGAAGAGGGGCGGCAGAAATTCCGCGAAGATCTCAATGAAACCCACCATCTGTTTAAAGATTTTGTAAAACAGATGCGTCCCTCCCTGGATATCGAACAGGTGGCGACCGGTGAGCACTGGTACGGCGTCCAGGCGCGTGAGAACGGGCTGGTGGACGAGGTTGGCACCAGTGACGATCTGCTGCTGGGGCTGATGGAAGGATGTGAACTGGTGGGTGTGCGTTACACTCAGCGCAAACGCCTGATGGACCGCTTTACCAGCAGCGCGGCAGAGAGCGCCGATCGCCTGCTGTTACGCTGGCTGCAGCGTGGTCAGAAACCGCTGCTATGATAAAAAACGCGAGGCACTGGCCTCGCGTTTTCTTTTTTAATCAACCAGATGATATTTTTCAGAGAGTGCATGGGCCAGGTATTTAAACATGTTAAATACCGCCGTGCTCTTCGGGGTTGGCAGCCCTTGCTCATCAAGAAAATACTCGCCGCTGAACACCAGCACGCCGTTGCGCTGTTCCACACCTGTGGCTTCAATGCCAGCCAGGGTGTCTTCATGTTCACGAATGAGTTTGTTGGCTTCTGCGAGCAGCGAGGCCCGGTCAATAGGTTGAGTAATTTGCTGCATAATCCACTCCTTTTACAGTGACATTAGTCTACGCCCGAGCGGTGCAGGGGGCAAATTTTCCCTGTTATAGCGCTACGTTAACAAAGGGAAGGGCGCTGGCGGTATTTGCTTTTGCATGCTAATAAAGTTGCGTAACAAATTTTATCAGGTAGAGTGTGCGCTTTCGTCATTCTGGCAATAGATTTGCTTGACATTCGACCTAAAGTTCGTTGCACAGTCACACTGGTGCGAGAAAAAGCCCGCTATCTCAACCACCTGCAGAAAGACGTAGTCGCGTCTGGTTCGAACGAGGGGTTGATATCCACCGGGGATGTCGCAATATAAATGGCTCGTCGCCAGTGGAAGGTGAACTTACGTGCGACGTATTCCTGGAAGAAACAAATTAGGTAAAGGTGATTATGGGTAAAGCTCTCGTTATCGTTGAGTCCCCGGCAAAAGCCAAAACGATCAATAAGTATCTGGGTAGTGACTACGTGGTTAAGTCCAGCGTCGGTCATATCCGCGATTTGCCGACCAGTGGCTCAGCCAGTAAAAAGAGCGCAGACTCTACCTCCGCCAAAGGGGCTAAAAAGCCTAAAAAGGATGAACGTAGTGCGCTCGTCAACCGCATGGGTGTCGATCCGTGGCATGGCTGGCAGGCACAATATGAGGTGCTGCCAGGTAAAGAGAAAGTCGTTAACGAGCTGAAACAGCTGGCTGAGAAAGCAGACCACATCTATCTCGCAACCGACCTTGACCGCGAAGGGGAAGCCATTGCATGGCACCTGCGGGAAATTATCGGTGGCGATGAAACACGCTATAGCCGTGTTGTCTTTAACGAAATTACTAAAAATGCGATTCGCCAGGCTTTCGAAAAACCGGGTGAACTGAATATCGACCGTGTAAATGCCCAGCAGGCCCGTCGTTTTATGGACCGGGTAGTGGGTTACATGGTCTCGCCACTGCTGTGGAAAAAGATCGCCCGCGGCCTCTCTGCCGGGCGCGTACAGTCCGTGGCCGTGCGTCTGGTGGTTGAGCGTGAGCGCGAAATCAAAGCCTTCGTACCGGAAGAGTTCTGGGAAATCGGCGCCAACGTGACGACGCCGGGCGGCGATGCGCTGCCGCTGGACGTGACGCACCACAACGAGAAAGCTTTCCGTCCTGAAAACCGCGACGAGACCATGGCCGCCGTGGCGCTGCTGGAAAAGGCACGCTATGAAGTAGTGGATCGCGAAGACAAGCCGACCAGCAGCAAGCCTGGCGCACCCTTTATTACCTCCACGCTGCAGCAGGCGGCAAGCACCCGTCTGGGCTTTGGCGTGAAGAAAACCATGATGATGGCGCAGCGCCTGTATGAGGCGGGTTACATCACCTATATGCGTACCGACTCCACCAACCTGAGTCAGGACGCGGTCAACATGGTGCGCGAGTACATCGGCGAGAACTTTGGCAAGAAATACCTGCCAGAGAGCGCCAACCACTACGCGAGCAAAGAGAACTCTCAGGAAGCGCACGAAGCGATTCGTCCTTCCGACGTGGCGGTGCTGGCCGAATCCCTTAAGGATATGGAAGCCGACGCGCAGAAACTCTATCAGCTGATCTGGCGTCAGTTTGTGGCCTGCCAGATGAACCCGGCGAAGTATGACTCCACCACGCTGACCGTAAGCGCGGGTGATTTCCGCCTGAAGGCGCGCGGCCGTATTCTGCGCTTCGATGGCTGGACCAAAGTGATGCCTGCGCTGCGTAAAGGGGATGAAGATCGCACCCTGCCGGCGGTAAACAAAGGCGATGAGCTTACGCTCGTTGACCTTGCGCCTGCGCAGCACTTTACCAAGCCGCCGGCGCGCTTCAGTGAAGCCTCGCTGGTTAAAGAGCTGGAAAAACGCGGTATTGGCCGTCCGTCTACCTACGCTTCTATTATCTCTACCATTCAGGATCGCGGTTACGTGCGCGTTGAGAGCCGCCGTTTTTATGCTGAGAAAATGGGTGAGATCGTCACCGACCGTCTGGAAGAGAACTTCCGCGAGCTGATGAACTACGACTTCACCGCCCAGATGGAGGATCGTCTGGACCAGGTGGCCAACCATCAGGAAGAGTGGAAGAAGGTGCTCGATAGCTTCTTCAGCGACTTTACCAGCCAGCTGGATAAAGCCGAGAAGGCGCCGGAAGAGGGCGGGATGCAGCCGAACCAGATGGTGCTGACCAGCATCGACTGCCCGACCTGCGGCCGCAAAATGGGTATCCGTACCGCGACCACCGGCGTGTTCCTCGGCTGCTCCGGTTATGCCCTGACGCCTAAAGAGCGCTGCAAAACCACCATTAACCTGGTGCCAGAGAACGAAGTGCTCAACGTGCTGGAAGGTGACGACGCTGAAACCAACGCCCTGCGCGCTAAACGCCGTTGTAAAAAATGCGGCACCGCGATGGACAGCTACCTGATCGATCCTAAACGCAAGCTGCACGTCTGCGGTAATAACCCGACCTGTGACGGCTACGAGATCGAAGAGGGTGAATTCCGCATTAAGGGCTATGACGGCCCGATCGTTGAGTGCGAAAAATGTGGTTCCGAGATGCACCTGAAAATGGGGCGTTTCGGTAAGTACATGGCCTGTACCAACGACGAGTGTAAGAACACCCGTAAGATCCTGCGTAACGGCGAAGTGGCTCCGCCGAAGGAAGATCCGGTTCCGCTGCCGGAGCTGCCGTG
>DKMV01000028.1:456-14496 GCA_002469605.1 Leclercia sp. UBA7405 | reverse complement strand
CGCACGGTTCAGCAGGAACTGAGAGAGCATCGGTACCGGACGACCGGTAGCGCCTTTGGCTTTACCGGAGCGCCAGGCGGTGCCGGCGATATCCAGGTGAGCCCAGTTGTACTTGCGGGTAAAGCGCGCCAGGAAGCAGCCCGCGGTGATAGCACCACCCGGACGGCCGCCGATATTCGCCATATCCGCAAAGTTTGACTCCAGCTGCTCCTGATACTCATCGCCCAGCGGCAGACGCCATGCCCGGTCGCCCGCCTGCTCGGATGCACCGATCAGCTCGTGCGCCAGCGGGTTATGGTTCGACATCAGGCCGGTGATGTGATGGCCAAGGGCAATCACGCAGGCGCCGGTCAGGGTCGCCACGTCGATAACCGCTTCAGGATCGAAGCGCTCGACGTAGGTGAGGACGTCGCACAGGACCAGACGGCCTTCGGCGTCGGTGTTCAGCACTTCAACCGTCTGGCCGGACATGGTGGTGAGCACATCCCCCGGACGGTACGCGCGGCCACCCGGCATGTTTTCACAGCCCGCCAGCACGCCGATAACGTTAATCGGCAGCTGCAGCTCGGCCACCATGCGCATCACGCCGTAAACCGCTGCCGCGCCGCACATGTCGTACTTCATCTCATCCATGCCTTCGGCAGGCTTGATGGAGATACCGCCGGAGTCAAAGGTCAGGCCTTTACCCACCAGCACGATCGGACGCGCGTCTTCGGCCGGGCTGCCTTTGTACTCGATGACCGACATCAGGGATTCATTCTGTGAACCGTTACCGACCGCGAGGTAAGAGTGCATGCCCAGCTCTTTCATCTGCTGTTCGCCAATCACGCGGGTGATGACGTTTTTGCTGTAAGAGTCGGCCAGCTGGCGTGCCTGGGAGGCCAGATAACCCGCATTACAGATGTTTGGCGGCATATTACCCAGATCTTTCGCTGCTTTAATACCGGCAGCGATGGCCAGGCCGTGCTGAATAGCGCGTTCACCGCTGGTCAGCTCACGGCGGGTAGGCACGTTAAAGACCATTTTACGCAGCGGACGGCGGGGTTCGCTTTTGGTGGTTTTGAGCTGATCGAAGCTGTACAGCGTCTCTTTTGCCGTCTCCACTGCCTGGCGTACTTTCCAGTAAGTGTTGCGGCCTTTCACGTGCAGTTCGGTCAGAAAGCAGACGGCTTCCATTGAGCCAGTATCATTCAGCGTATTGATAGTTTTCTGAATAACCTGTTTGTACTGGCGCTCATCCAGCTCGCGTTCTTTACCGCAGCCAATCAGCAGAATACGTTCTGAGAGTACGTTTGGAACATGATGCAGCAACAGCGTCTGTCCCGGTTTGCCTTCCAGTTCGCCACGGCGCAGCAGGGCGCTAATATAGCCGTCGCTGATTTTATCGAGCTGCTCGGCGATGGGAGAGAGTCGGCGGGGTTCAAAGACACCCACAACGATACATGCACTCCGCTGTTTCTCCGGGCTGCCGCTTTTTACACTGAACTCCATGCACTACGCTCCTGAATCTTAAAGACAACGGCGGCTGCTACGGATAGAATTGAAACCTTTCGTAACTCATGCCGCTGTTGCGGTGACTTCGTGTTAATCTTAATTACGGTTTCGACACGTCATAATCTCTTCTGAAGCGCGAATCCGCCGGGTGCTCTAATCTTAGCGATGATTTCGACGACTCAAGAGAATAAATGACGTTTAAGCCATGAAACAAGCGATTTTCCAGCAAAAAGACGGGTTTTTACGGGCGTATTTAAAGTGATAATCATAAGATATCTGGTGCGGGAGACGCTTAAAAGCCAGCTGGCGATACTCTTCATCCTGCTTCTGATTTTTTTCTGTCAGAAACTGGTCAGGATCCTCGGCGCGGCGGTAGACGGCGAAATTCCTACAAATCTGGTGCTTTCCCTGCTCGGGTTAGGCGTGCCTGAAATGGCACAGCTCATCCTGCCGTTGAGCCTGTTCCTTGGATTGCTGATGACGCTCGGTAAGCTTTATACCGAAAGCGAAATTACCGTCATGCATGCCTGTGGCCTGAGTAAAGCCGTGCTGGTGAAAGCCGCGATGGTGCTGGCACTCTTCACCGGCATTGTGGCGGCAGTCAACGTGATGTGGGCTGGCCCCTGGTCTTCCCGCCATCAGGATGAGGTGCTGGCCGAGGCGAAAGCGAACCCCGGCATGGCGGCGCTGGCGCAGGGCCAGTTCCAGCAGGCGACAGACGGCAACTCCGTGCTCTTTATTGAAAGCGTGGATGGCAGCCGGTTCAATGACGTTTTCCTCGCGCAAATCCGCCCTAAGGGCAACGCTCGCCCCTCTGTGGTAGTCGCCGATTCGGGTCAGCTTTCCCAGACCAAAGACGGCTCGCAGATAGTGACGCTGAACAAAGGCACCCGCTTCGAAGGCACCGCCCTGCTACGGGATTTCCGCATTACCGACTTCCAGAATTATCAGGCAATTATTGGCCATCAGGCGGTGGCGCTGGATCCCAGCGATACCGAGCAGATGAATATGCGCACACTGATAAACACCGATACCGATCGCGCCCGGGCTGAGCTGCACTGGCGTATTACGTTGGTATTCACCGTATTTATGATGGCGCTGATGGTGGTGCCGCTGAGCGTGGTCAACCCGCGTCAGGGGCGTGTTCTTTCCATGCTGCCGGCGATGCTGCTCTATCTGGTGTTCTTCCTGCTGCAGACATCCATTAAGTCCAACGGCGGCAAAGGCAAAATCGATCCGGTTGTCTGGACCTGGGTCGTGAATGGCCTCTACCTGCTGCTGGCCGTCGCGCTTAACCTGTGGGACACCGTGCCGATGCGCCGTATCAGGGCCCGTTTTATGCGTAAAGGAGCGGTGTAATGCAGGCGTTTCGCGTTTTAGACCGCTATATCGGTAAAACCATTTTCACCACCATCATGATGACCCTCTTCATGCTGGTCTCTCTCTCCGGCATCATCAAGTTTGTCGATCAGCTGAAAAAAGCCGGGCAGGGGAGTTACGACGCGCTGGGCGCCGGGATGTATACCCTGCTCAGCATGCCGAAAGATATTCAGATCTTCTTCCCGATGGCGGCCCTGTTAGGGGCGCTGCTGGGGCTGGGGATGCTGGCCCAGCGCAGCGAGCTGGTGGTGATGCAGGCTTCCGGCTTCACCCGTATGCAGGTGGCGCTGTCGGTAATGAAAACCGCCATCCCGCTGGTGCTGCTGACCATGGCCATCGGCGAGTGGGTCGCGCCCCAGGGCGAGCAGATGGCGCGTAACTACCGTGCGCAGGCGATGTATGGCGGTTCGCTGCTCTCCACCCAGCAGGGGCTGTGGGCGAAAGACGGCAATAACTTTGTTTATATTGAGCGCGTGAAGGGGGATAATTCTCTCGGCGGCGTGAGCATTTACAGCTTTAACGACCAGCGTCGTCTGCAGGCGGTGCGCTATGCGGCCTCGGCAACCTTCGATGCGGAAAATAAAGTCTGGCGTCTGTCGCAGGTGGATGAATCTAACCTGAAAGATCCAAAGCAGATCACCGGTTCACAGACAGTATCCGGGACCTGGAAAACCAACCTGACGCCGGACAAGCTTGGCGTGGTGGCGCTGGATCCGGATGCGCTCTCTATCAGCGGCCTGCACAACTATGTGAAGTACCTGAAGTCGAGCGGCCAGGATGCGGGGCGTTACCAGCTCAATATGTGGAGCAAAATCTTCCAGCCGCTCTCGGTGGCGGTGATGATGCTGATGGCCCTGTCGTTTATCTTCGGGCCGCTGCGTAGCGTGGCCATGGGGGTACGTGTGGTTACCGGCATCAGCTTCGGCTTCGTCTTCTACGTGCTGGATCAGATCTTCGGCCCGCTGACCCTGGTCTACGGCATTCCGCCGGTGATTGGCGCTCTGCTGCCCAGCGCGTCGTTCTTCCTTATCAGCCTCTGGCTGATGCTCCGACGCTCCTGATCTCGCTTTACCTCACTCCCCGCTGCGGGAGTGAGGCACTTCTCTTCGTCCCACGCCGCACTTTTTCGCACAACCTTCAACGCCTTGCCCGGAATTTGAGTATTATTGTGCGATGAAGCCGTGAAGGAATCCTCTATGAAGCAAATTCGTATGCTGGCGCAGTACTACGTCGATCTGATGATGAAGCTTGGCCTGGTGCGCTTCTCCATGCTGCTGGCCCTGGCGCTAGTGGTGCTGGCGATTGTGGTACAGATGGCGGTGACCATGGTGCTGCATGGCCAGGTCGAGAGTATTGACGTTATCCGCTCTATTTTCTTTGGCCTGTTGATTACCCCCTGGGCGGTCTACTTTCTGTCGGTGGTGGTGGAGCAGCTTGAAGAGTCGCGCCAGCGCCTCTCCCGGCTGGTGGAGAAGCTGGAGGAGATGCGCGAGCGTGACCTGAAGCTTAATGTGCAGCTCAAAGATAACATCGCCCAGCTCAATCAGGAGATTTCGGATCGCGAGAAAGCCGAAGCGGCGCGCCGCGTCACTCTGGATCAGCTCAAGGTCGAGATGAAAGAGCGTGAGCAGACCCAGATCCAGCTGGAGCAGCAATCCTCTTTCCTGCGCTCGTTCCTGGATGCCTCACCGGATCTGGTCTTCTATCGCAACGAAGATAAGGAGTTCTCCGGCTGCAACCGGGCCATGGAGCTGCTCACCGGTAAGAGCGAGAAACAGCTGATTAACCTGAAGCCGCAGGATGTCTACTCTGAAGAGGCGGCGGCGAAGGTGATCGAGACGGATGAGAAAGTCTTCCGCCATAACGTCTCCCTGACCTACGAACAGTGGCTGGACTACCCGGACGGGCGTAAAGCCTGCTTTGAGATCCGTAAAGTTCCTTACTACGACCGGGTGGGTAAGCGCCACGGCCTGATGGGCTTTGGCCGCGATATTACCGAGCGTAAGCGTTATCAGGACGCCCTGGAGCGCGCCAGCCGGGACAAAACCACCTTTATCTCCACCATCAGCCACGAGCTGCGCACGCCGCTGAACGGCATCGTCGGCCTGAGCCGCATTCTGCTTGATACCGAGCTGACCGCAGAACAGGAAAAATATCTCAAAACTATCCACGTTTCGGCGGTCACGCTGGGTAATATCTTCAACGATATTATCGACATGGATAAGATGGAGCGGCGTAAAGTGCAGCTGGATAACCAGCCGGTGGACTTCACCAGCTTCCTCGCCGATCTGGAAAACCTCTCCGGCCTGCAGGCCCAGCAGAAGGGGCTACGCTTTGTGATGGAGCCAGCCCTGCCGCTGCCGCATAAGGTGGTCACCGACGGCACGCGCCTGCGTCAGATTTTGTGGAACCTCATCAGCAACGCGGTCAAATTTACCCAGCAGGGCCAGGTGGCGGTGCGGGTGCGCTACGGCGAAGGGGATATGCTGCATTTCGAGGTCGAAGACTCCGGGATCGGCATTCCGCAGGAGGAGCAGGATAAGATCTTCGCCATGTACTATCAGGTGAAGGACAGCCAGGGCGGTAAACCCGCTACCGGCACCGGCATTGGCCTGGCGGTCTCCCGCAGGCTGGCGAAAAGCATGGGCGGCGATATTACCGTATCCAGCAAGCCGGGTCAGGGCTCGGTGTTTTCTCTCAGCGTGCATGCCCCGGCGGTGGCGGAAGAGGTGGAAGATACCTTCGAGCAGGACGATTTACCGCTGCCAGCCCTGCACGTGCTGCTGGTCGAAGATATCGAACTGAACGTGATTGTCGCCCGCTCGGTGCTGGAGAAGCTGGGTTGCAGCGTAGATGTGGCCATGACGGGCACGGCCGCGCTGGAGATGTTTACCCCTGGCGAGTACGACCTGCTGCTGCTTGATATCCAGTTGCCGGATATGACCGGGCTGGATATCTCCCGCGAGCTGACCCGCCGTTATTCCCGCGACGAGCTACCGCCGCTGGTGGCCCTGACCGCGAACGTCCTGAAGGACAAAAAAGAGTATCTGGAGGCCGGGATGGACGACGTGCTGAGTAAGCCGCTGTCCGTGCCGGCACTCACCGCCATGATTAAGAAGTTCTGGGACACCTGTGACGACGAGGAGAGCACCATGACGAAAGTTGATACCGACAAAGCGCACACTCTGCTGGATACCGCCATGCTTGAGCAGTATATCGAGCTGGTCGGACCGAAGCTGATCACCGATGGTCTGGCCGTGTTCGAGAAGATGATGCCGGGCTATCTGGAGGTGCTGGAGTCCAACCTGACCGCCAGGGATCAGAAAGGCATTGTGGAAGAGGGCCACAAGATCAAGGGTGCAGCGGGCTCGGTGGGTTTACGTCGGCTGCAACAGCTTGGTCAGCAGATCCAGAGCCCCGATCTGCCTGCCTGGTCTGATAACGTTGGTGAATGGATAGAAGAGATGAAGCAGGAGTGGCAGAACGACGTGGCGGTGCTGAAAGCCTGGGTGGAGAGCAGAAAAAAATGACCCCGGCTAAACCGGGGTGCGCGAAATACTGCGCCAACACCAGGGAAATTTTGGCTGCGCCTGTAAAGTGAATTGTTATCATATTGTGACAAGACGCTGCCCGGAATTCGGGGTCGCACGCAGTTAAGATAGCAAAACTTAAATACTTTGTTACGTGAATCAGTGAAATATGTGAAGCATAGCGTTCTTATCAGAATGATTAATAAGCTTCAGTGACTTGCCAGGAGGGATCGACATAATGAAAAAAGTGGGTGTGGTACTCAGCGGCTGCGGCGTTTATGACGGCGCCGAGATCTCTGAAGCCGTTCTGACATTGCTGGCGCTGGCGCGCAGCGGGGCCGAAGCCGTCTGTTTTGCCCCTGATAAAAGCCAGACAGAAGTTATAAATCATCTGACCGGCGAAGCGATGCCCGAGCGCCGCAATGTGCTGATCGAGGCGGCGCGTATCGCCCGGGGTAATATTCATCCGCTCAATATGGCGAACGCCGATGAGCTGGATGCGCTGATCGTACCGGGCGGGTTCGGCGCGGCAAAAAACCTGAGTGATTTTGCCAGCCAGGGCAGCGAATGCCAGGTTGATGAGACTCTGCAAGCCCTGGCGCAGCGCATGCACCAGCTGGGTAAACCGCTGGGGTTCATCTGTATCGCGCCGGCTATGCTGCCGAAAATCTTTGATTTTCCCCTGCGCCTGACCATCGGCACGGATATTGATACCGCCGAGCTTATTGAAGAGATGGGCGGGGAGCATATTCCCTGTCCAGTGGACGACATCGTCGTCGATGAAGAGAACAAAATTGTCACCACGCCTGCTTATATGCTGGCGCAAAATATTGCCGAAGCGGCGGAGGGGATCGACAAGCTGGTGGCACGCGTACTGGTACTGGCTGAATGATTGTTAAGAGCCTTAAGCGCATCGTTCTGCGGCTGCTGCTGGTGCTGGCGATTTTCTGGGGCGGCGGCATTGCCCTGTTCGCTTTCCTGCCGGTACCGTTTTCTGCGGTAATGGTCGAGCGTCAGCTGGGGGCCTGGCTGTCCGGGGATTTCAGCTATGTTGCCCATTCCGACTGGGTGAGCATGGATGAGATCTCCCCCTGGATGGGGCTGGCGGTCATTGCCGCAGAAGATCAAAAGTTCCCGGAGCACTGGGGGTTTGATATGGGGGCGATTGAGAAGGCGCTGGCCCATAACGAGCGCAATGAGAGCCGGATCCGCGGCGCCTCTACCCTTTCTCAGCAGACCGCAAAAAATCTCTTTCTCTGGGATGGCCGCAGCTGGCTCAGAAAGGGGCTGGAAGCGGGACTGACGCTGGGGATTGAAACCGTCTGGAGTAAGAGGCGCATTCTGACGGTGTATTTGAATATCGCTGAATTTGGCGACGGGGTGTTTGGTGTAGAAGCGGCGGCGCAGCGCTATTTTCACAAACCGGCCAGCCGGTTAACCCCGGCAGAAGCCGCGCTGCTGGCGGCGGTGTTGCCTAACCCGATTCGCTTTAAAGCCAGCGCACCCTCAGGCTATGTTCATAGCCGCCAGGCGTGGATCCAGCGCCAGATGCGCCAGCTGGGTGGGGAAGGGTTTATGCGGGCGCATAAACTCGATTAATCTTCGTCGAAACCGGCGTTAAAGAGCGCGATGACGGCAGCCAGCGCCTCTTCTTCCTGCGGGCCGGTTGCCTCGATTTCAATCTGACGGCCCTTGGCGGAATCCAGCATCAACAGCGCAATCACGCTGTTGGCTTCCGCCTCGGTGCCTTCATCGTTTCGCAGCAAAACCTCAGCGTCGAAACCCTGCATCAGCTCAAACAGCTTCATTGCCGGGCGGGCGTGCATGCCCAGCTTATTGGTGACTTCAACGGTCTGCTTTACGGTCATGTTTTACGTTTTTCCAGCGTGCGATGGCGCGACTGAACGTTTTTACCGCGGGAGCGGAAATAGTCAGCCAGTTGCTCGGCAATATAAACCGAACGGTGTTTACCGCCGGTACAACCAATGGCCACCGTCAGATAGCTGCGGTTATTGGTTTCCAGCATAGGTAACCATAGCTCAAGATAGCTGCGCGTCTGGTAGATAAAGTTATGCACTTCGGTGTGGCGATCAAGGAACGCCGCAACCGGCTTATCCAGCCCGGTCATTGGACGCAGCTTGGGATCCCAGTGAGGGTTGGGCAGGAAGCGCACGTCAAAGACGTAGTCTGCATCAATGGGAATACCATGCTTGAAGCCGAAGGATTCGAACACCATGGTCAGCTCGCGCTCGCGTTTACCCAGCAGGCGGGTACGCAGCATCTCGGCCAGCTCATGAACCGACATCTCTGAGGTATCGACGATAAGATCGGCACGGGAACGCAGCGGCTCCAGCAAATCGCTCTCTTCATCGATGGCGCTTTCCAGCGATAAGTTCTTGCTGGAGAGGGGATGCAGCCGGCGGGTATCGCTATAGCGGCGGATCAGCGTGTTCCGATCGGCGTCCAGGAAAAGCAGCTGTGGAGAAAAGGCCTCCGGCAGGCTGCTCATCGCCTTCTCAAAGACTTCCGGCGACTCCGGCATGTTACGTACGTCGATGCTGACGGCGGCCGAAATTTGTCTGTCTGCCAGCGTCTGCGCCAGCTCGGGCAACAGCACTACCGGCAGGTTATCAACGCAGTAAAAGCCCATATCTTCCAGCGCGCGCAGGGCGACGGATTTCCCCGACCCTGAACGACCGCTGACGATCATCAGCACCATGAACCGTTTCTCCTCAGGACAGCAAGTCTCAGAGCCATCACCTGCTTACGCATCATCCTGGTGGCCTTCCACTTCCGTGATAATTTGATAAAGCTCTTCGTCACTCTGGGCCGCACGTAAACGGCGACAGATGGTTTTATCTGCCAGACGCTTCGCCACCAGCGACAGGGTGTGCAGGTGGGTTTTGGTCTGATCGGCAGGCACCAGCAGTGCAAACAGCAGATCCACTGGCTGATTGTCGATAGCATCGAAGGCGATCGGTGTTTCCAGCTGCACAAAGACGCCCACGGCACGCAGGGTATCCTCTTCCAGCTTGCCATGCGGAATGGCGATACCGTTACCGATGCCGGTACTGCCCATTTTTTCGCGAGTCAGAATAGCTTCGAACACTACCTGCGGCGGCAGGCCCAGCTGCTTAGCGGCCAGTTCACTGATGATCTCCAGCGCGCGTTTTTTGCTCTGGCAGTGAACGGCACTGCGGGTACATTCCTGGTTAAGGACATTACTCAGTTGAAGAGCGGAATCGTTATTTATCATAATTTCACCTAAGCGCTAACGATACAAAGGGCCTGTTGTGGCTTACAACAGGCCGGCCTGCATCCGTTAACTGCCCGGACAATTAGTGTTGTTTCAGTTTGTCTTTATGTTTGTTTAGCTGTCGTGCCAGCTTGTCGATCAAGCCGTCGATAGCCGCATACATGTCTTGCCCTTCCGCACTGGCATGGATCTCACCGCCGTTAACGTGCAGGGTCGCATCCGAGATATGAGTCACTTTCTCCACTTTCAACACAATATAGACCTGATTGATCCTTTCGAAATACTGTTCAAGCTTGGCAAATTTGGTATTCACAAATTCGCGCAGCGCTTCGGTGATTTCGACGTTGTGTCCAGTGATGTTGAGCTGCATAGTGTCTTCCTTATCGGTTGTGTCAGACCAGCTGTTTACGCTGGTTAGACGGCGGAATGGATAAAGACTCTCGATACTTCGCAACAGTACGGCGAGCCACCATGATACCTTGATCCGACAGCATGGTGGTTAACTTACTGTCACTCAGTGGTTTCGCGGGGTTCTCCGCGGCAATTAATTTCTTCACCAGCGCCCGGATAGCCGTCGATGATGCCTCGCCGCCGCCCTCGGTGTTAACGTGGCTGGAGAAGAAATACTTAAGCTCAAAAATACCGCGCGGGCTGTGCAGATACTTCTGCGTGGTCACGCGGGAAATCGTGGATTCGTGCATCTCAACGGCCTGGGCGATATCGGCCAGCACCATGGGTTTCATATACTCTTCGCCCTGCTCGAAAAAGGCCTGCTGTTGTTCAACAATACAGCGACTTACGCGCAGCAGCGTATCGTTGCGGCTCTCGAGACTCTTAATCAGCCAGCGTGCTTCCTGCAGATTGCTGCGGATAAACTGGTTGTCCGAGTCGTTGCGCGAGCTGGTGCACATGGCGGCGTAATGCTGGTTGATTTGCAGGCGGGGAATGCTGTCGGAATTGAGTTCTACGGTCCACAGACCGTTATGCTTGCGCACCAGCACATCAGGGATCACATATTCTGGCTCGCTGGTCTGGATCGACTGGCCAGGCCGGGGATCCAGAGACTGGATCAGATTGACCGCCTCTTTTAGTACGTCCTCTTTCAGACGGGTAACGCGCATCAGGGAGCGGAAATCATGATTCGCCAGCAGATCCAAATGATCGCTGACGATAAGCCGGGCCTCTTCCAGCCGCGGCGTCTCTTTTACAAACTGCGACAGCTGGATTAGCAGACAGTCGCGCAGATCTTTCGCGGCGACGCCAATGGGGTCAAAGCGCTGCACGCGTTTTAACACCGCCTCGACCTCTTCCATCTCAATATCACCGTTGCCGATGCTTTCGAGAATATCGTCCAGCGACACGGTGAGATAACCGGTGTCATCCACGGCGTCCACAATAGAGGTAGCGATGGCGCGGTCGGTATCCGAGAAGGGGGTCAGCTCCACCTGCCACATCAGGTAATCCTGAAGCGACTGGGTGGTTTCGCCCTGATAGACCGGCAGTTCATCGTCCTGATAGTCTGCACGGGTACCAGACGGAGTGCCGGCGGTGTAGATCTCATCCCAGCTGGCATCAAGCGGCAGCTCGTCAGGCATCTCTTTCTGCTCAAGCGCATCAACCGTGTCGAGCGTCTCGCTGTCCTGGGTCTGCTGGGTGTCTATTTCATCATGAAGATCGGTTTGCTCGAGCAAGGGGTTACTGTCCAGCGCTTGCTGCAGCTCCTGCTGAAGTTCCAGCGTCGACAACTGCAACAGACGAATGGCCTGTTGTAATTGCGGCGTCATGGCCAGCTGTTGGCTGAGCCTTAATTGCAAACCTTGCTTCATATTCAGAGCGTTTTTCTCCGTTCAGGTATCGCGATACTTCTTACCCTATCAGAGTCTGAAGTCTTCCCCAAGGTACACGCGCTTAACGTGCTCATCCTGGAGGATCTCCTGCGGCGTACCGTGGGCAATTAAATGCCCCTGGCTCACGATATAAGCGCGCTCACAAACGGCCAGCGTCTCGCGGACGTTATGGTCTGTTATCAGCACGCCGAGGCCGCTATCGCGCAGGTGTTCGATAATACGTTTGATATCAATAACGGAGATGGGGTCAACGCCTGCGAAAGGTTCATCGAGGAGAATGAATTTCGGGTTGGCCGCCAGCGCGCGGGCAATTTCGACGCGACGACGTTCACCACCGGAAAGCGCCTGGCCGAGGCTGTCGCGCAGGTGCTCGATATGGAACTCTTCCATCAGCTCATTGGCGCGATCTTCACGCTGCTCAGCGGTCAGATCCTCACGGATCTGCAGCACCGCCATCAGGTTGTCGTACACGCTCAGGCGGCGGAAGATGGACGCTTCCTGCGGCAGGTAGCCGATACCGCGGCGGGCGCGGGCATGCAGCGGCAGCAGGCTGATGTCTTCATCATCAATAATGATATTGCCCGCGTCGCGCGGCACAATACCCACCACCATGTAGAAGGTGGTGGTTTTACCCGCACCGTTCGGGCCCAGCAGACCAACGATTTCGCCGGAGTTCACTGTCAGACTGACATCTTCCACTACGCGGCGGCCTTTGTAGGCTTTAGCGAGATTCTTTGCAGTTAATGTTGCCATAACGAATTAGTTACTCTTCTTCTGTGCCGGGGCCTGGTTGTTTTTGTCCTGCAGCTGCGACGGCACCAGGACGGTGGTCACGCGCTTGCCTTTCTCGCTGAAGGCCTGCATTTTTTGCTCTTTCACCAGATAGGTGATCTTATCGCCCGTGATGTTGCTATCCAGCTGCTCCAGGAAGGCGTTGCCGGTAAGCACCACGAAATCTTTCGCCAGCTCATAGTGCATATGCGACGCGCGGCCTTTTACCGGCTTGCCGTTGTCCTGCATCTGGTAGAAGGTTGCCGGGTTACCGTAGCCGTCGATGATCTCTTTACCATCCTGACCGCCAGGGCGAGTCACAACCACTTTATCCGCATTAATTTTGATGGTGCCCTGCGTCACCACGACGTTGCCGGTAAAGGTGACGACGTTACCCTGCATATCGAGAGACTGAGTGTCAGACTCGATATGGATCGGCTGCTCGGTATCACCCGTCACAGCAAGTGCAGGAAGGCTGGCTGCCAGCAGCGCGCCGGCGATAACAAAATTAAGGCTGAGTTTGTTTGTTTTGAATTTCATAGGAGGTTCTAACCTTTTCAATCAGCTCTGCGTTCTTGCTGCGTAAGTTCCCGCGCATTCTGAGGCCGCTGGAATTAAATGTGGTGCCGTATAAAGTAACCAGATCCTGCGATGTGACATCCTGGGTCACCAGGTTTATCTGGGCGTTATCCGTAGTGATCCGGCGCAGTTGCGCATCTGGCGTCAGGGCGTTGACTTCCACGTGACCATACAGATAAAGCATACGGTCATTCGTCAGTTTTGCTCTGTCGGATTTGATAGACCAGGTCTGCACTTTGTCTTTATCGAAGGTGGTCAGTACCGGCTGGGTAAACCACGACACACCCTGCTCGGAAAAATATTCAACGTGCTGCGCGATAAGGCGATAGTTCAGGGCGCCTTCCGGGCTGTAGACCACGGTATCGCTATGATCGCTCTTGTAGGTCGGATCGCTTGTATTGAGCGTCGGTGCCTGAGTGTCATCCCGGTCGGCCAGATTCACGCCAATCAGTATCAGCACCACCAGCGAAAGCAGAATAATAACCCAACGTCTGGTTTTACTCATATCGATTGCCCTTTGGCCTCATCAAGCTTACCCTGCGCCAGCAGCAGCAGATCGCACACTTCTCGTACCGCGCCACGGCCGCCGTTAATATGGGTGACATAGTCAGCACGTGGGATCAGAAGCGGATGCGCATCCGCCACGGCGATGCTCAGTCCTACTTCTGCCATCACTGGCCAGTCGATTAGATCATCACCCACATAGGCGACATTTTCCGGGGCGATGGCAAGTTTACCAAGCAAATCCCTGAAAGCGACCATCTTATCGGATTGTCCCTGATAAAGATGGGTAATGCCCAGCGTGTCACAACGATCTTCTACTAGTTTAGCCTTACGTCCGGTGATGATGGCAACTTCTATGCCAGAAGTGAGGGCGCAGCGAATGCCGTAGCCATCGCGCACATTAAACGCCTTCAACTCTTCGCCGTTATTGCCCATATAGATCAGGCCATCGGACAGTACGCCGTCTACGTCGAGGATCAACAGGCGGATCTTTTCCGCCTGCGCCATCATCTGGGAACTTACCGGGCCATAACAGGTTGCAAGCGAGGCACCCGCATTACTCATTGTCTTATCCTTCATTACACTACGCCTGCGCGCAGAAGATCATGCATATGTACCACACCCAGTAACTGGTCGCCATCGGCAACCATAACGGCGGTAATGTGGCGGGACTGCATCA
>DKMV01000028.1:0-204 GCA_002469605.1 Leclercia sp. UBA7405 | reverse complement strand
TAATGTGGCGGGACTGCATCAGGTTGAGAACCTCCACAGCCAGCGTGCCGGGGCGAACGCGAATACCGCCGCTGGTCATCACCTCGGCGATCCCCAGCGTGCGCACGTCCACGCCCATATCAAATACGCGGCGTAAATCGCCATCGGTGAAGATACCTTCGATCTTCATCGTGTCGTCGCAGATAACGGTCATGCCCAGGTTTT
>DKMV01000357.1:3163-3335 GCA_002469605.1 Leclercia sp. UBA7405 | reverse complement strand
GATTGTAAAAGATATCGATATCCAGGCACCCAGCGCCCGTGGCGCAGCAACGCTGTATAAAATGCGTTTCTCCGATGTCCGTACCGGCCTGAAAGTAGAAGAGCGCTTTAAAGGTGACGATATCGTGGATACCGTGACCCTTACCCGCCGTTTCGTTGACTTCTCCTACGTG
>DKMV01000357.1:0-3004 GCA_002469605.1 Leclercia sp. UBA7405 | reverse complement strand
TTCGTTGACTTCTCCTACGTGGATGGCAACGAATACGTGTTTATGGATAAAGAAGACTATACCCCGTACACCTTCACCAAAGATCAGATTGAAGATGAACTGCAGTTTATGCCGGAAGGCGGCATGCCGGATATGCAGGTCCTGACCTGGGATGGCCAGCTGCTGGCGCTGGAGCTGCCGCAGACGGTGGATCTGGAAATCGTCGATACCGCACCTGGCATCAAAGGCGCTTCTGCCAGCGCCCGCAACAAACCGGCCACCCTCACCACCGGCCTGGTTGTGCAGGTGCCGGAATACCTCTCTGCCGGGGAAAAAATCCGCATCCATATCGAAGAAAAACGCTATATGGGTCGCGCAGACTAAGACAAAAAACCCGGCTTTCGCCGGGTTTCTTTTTTAAAGCCGTTTTACAGCAGTTCAGGATATTTGGTCATCTTCAGCGCCAGCTCTACGCCGCGCACTTCCGCCATCCCTTTCAGTCGCCCAATCGCCGAATAGCCGGGGTTGGTCTTCTTACGCAGATCGTCCAGCATCTGATGCCCGTGGTCCGGACGGAACGGGATAGGACGCAGATCGCCCGCCTGCTTACGGCGCTGCTCTTCGCCCAGAATCGCATCGACAACCGCCACCATATTCACGTCGCCGCCCAGGTGCGCCGCTTCGTGGAAGGTTTTCGGGTTATCTTCCCGGCAGGTGGCGCGCAGGTGGGTAAAGTGAATACGATCGCCGAAGGTTTTAATCATCTGTACCAGGTCGTTATCGGCGCGCACGCCGTAGGAGCCGGTGCACATGGTGAAGCCGTTATTGATGCTGTCGACGGTCTCTTTCAGCCACTGCATATCTTCGATGGTCGAAACGATACGCGGCAGGCCGAGGATCGGACGCGGCGGATCGTCCGGATGGATCGCCAGGCGCACGCCCGCCTCTTCCGCTACCGGTACGATGGCGCGCAGGAAGTGGGCCATGTTTTCCCGCAGCTGCTCTTTATTAATACCGGCATACTCCGCCAGTCGGGCGCGGAACTGATCAAGGGTGTAGCCCTCTTCGGCACCCGGCAGGCCTGCGATAATATTGCGCGTCAGCTTTTCGATATCCGCCGGGCTGGCGGCGTTAAACCACGCCTGCGCCTGCTGCTGCTCGTCGGCGGTATAATCCGCGGCGGCCCCTTCACGCTTGAGGATATGCAGCTCAAAGGCGGCAAAGGCGATCTGGTCAAAGCGTAATGCTCTGGAGCCGTCCGGCAGTTCATATTCCAGATCGGTACGGGTCCAGTCGAGGATCGGCATAAAGTTATAGCAGACGGTATCGATGCCGCAGGCCGCCAGGTTGCGGATGCTCTGCTGATAGTTGGCGATCCAGGTCTCGCACTGGCCCGAACGGGTTTTGATCTCTTCGTGCACCGGAATGCTTTCTACAACAGACCAGGTCAGCCCTTTTTCCGCCAGCAGCGCCTGACGCTGTTTGATCTCCTCAACCGGCCACACCTGGCCGTTAGGGATATGATGCAGCGCGGTCACCACGCCGGTTGCGCCCGCCTGGCGCACATCATCAAGAGAAACCGGATCGTTCGGCCCGTACCAACGCCAGGTTTGTTCCATCGTTTCACCCTCTAAAGTTGTTATACCAATATGTTTCACTGCGATGACGACTACCATACATGTTTGTCGAATATGGTCAACGCGCCTCGCCACATTGATTGATCAAACTCACAGTTCCCGGATATTTACGGCTTACCAATTTAATTTGTTGTCATATAACTTTAGACTGGCATTGTTAATTAATGGTTAATCAGGTGTGTATTTCATGAAAACAATTGCCTCCATCCCGCTGCCCGCTAAGGTTATGCAGCCTCGCTACGATCGTCAGCAGCTACGCTCCCGCATCGTGCATTTCGGCTTCGGCGCGTTTCACCGCGCCCATCAGGCGCTGTTAACCGACCGGGTGCTGAACGCGCTGGGCGGCGACTGGGGCATTTGTGAGATTAGCCTGTTCAGCGGCGATCGGCTAATGGCCCAGCTGCGGGAGCAGGACCATCTGTTTACCGTGCTGGAGAAAGGCGCCGACGGCAATCAGCCTATAATCGTGGGCGCCGTGCATGAGTGCCTGAACGCGAAGCTTGATTCGCTGGCGGCCATTATCGAAAAATTCTGTGAACCCCAGGTGGCTATTGTCTCCCTGACCATTACCGAGAAGGGTTACTGTATCGACCCGGCCACCGGCAAGCTGGATGTGAACAATGCGCGCATTATTCACGATCTGGAAAATCCCGCCGAGCCGCATTCGGCGCCGGGCATCCTGGTGGAGGCCCTGCACCGCCGCCGCGAGCGCGGGCTGGCCCCCTTTAGCGTGCTCTCCTGCGATAACATTCCTGACAACGGCCATGTGGTGAAAAACGCGGTACTGGGGATGGCGCAAAAGCGTTCCCCGGCGCTGGCGGCGTGGATCGCTGAACAGGTAAGTTTCCCTGGCACCATGGTGGATCGCATTGTCCCTGCCGCCACCGAGGCGTCGCTGGCAGAGATCACCCAGGAGCTGGGCGTCGAAGATCCCTGCGCCATCAGCTGCGAGCCCTTTATTCAGTGGGTAGTGGAAGATAACTTTGTTGCCGGGCGTCCGGAGTGGGAAGCCGCGGGCGTGCAGATGGTGCAGGATGTGCTGCCCTGGGAGCAGATGAAGCTGCGGATGCTGAACGGTAGCCACTCTTTCCTGGCGTATCTGGGCTATCTCGGCGGTTTTGCCCATATCAGCGACTGTATGCAGGATCCGGCCCTGCGCCAGGCTGCGCGTCAGCTGATGCTGAACGAACAGGCCCCTACCCTGCGCATTACCGGGGTGGATCTGAATGACTATGCCGACAGCCTGATCGAACGCTTCGCCAACCCGGCGCTGCAACACCGCACCTGGCAGATTGCGATGGACGGTAGCCAGAAACTGCCGCAGCGTATGCTGGAAGGGGTACGGGTACACTTACAGCGGGGCACCGCCTGGCCGCTGCTGGCGCTGG
>DKMV01000277.1 GCA_002469605.1 Leclercia sp. UBA7405 | reverse complement strand
AGTCCCCGAACTGGTTGCCTGGGCCAGGAAAAATGATTTCTCCCTCTCGCTGCCGGTAGACAGACTCTCATTTCTGCTGGCCGTGGCCACGCTGAACGGCGAGCGCCTTGATGGAGAAATGAGCGAAGGCGAACTGGTGGACGCGTTCCGCCACGTCAGTGATGCGTTTGAGCAAACCAGCGAAACCATTAACGTGCGTGCCAACAACGCTATCAACGATATGGTGCGTCAACGTCTGCTGAACCGCTTTACCAGCGAACAGGCGGAAGGCAACGCCATTTATCGTCTGACGCCGCTCGGCATTGGCATCACCGACTACTATATTCGCCAGCGCGAATTCTCGACCCTGCGCCTCTCCATGCAGCTCTCTATCGTTGCCGGCGAGCTGAAGCGCGCCGCAGATGCGGCGGACAGCGGCGGGGATGAGTTCCACTGGCACCGTAACGTCTACGCGCCGCTGAAATATTCGGTCGCCGAGATCTTCGACAGCATCGATTTAACCCAGCGCATCATGGACGAGCAGCAACAGCTGGTGAAAGAGGACATCGCCCAGCTGTTGAACAAAGACTGGCGGGCGGCGATCTCCAGCTGCGAGCTGCTGCTGTCCGAAACCTCGGGAACGCTGCGCGAGCTGCAGGACACGCTGGAGGCGGCCGGGGATAAACTGCAGGCCAATCTGCTGCGTATTCAGGATGCCACCCTGGCCCACGACGATCTCCACTTTGTCGATCGTCTGGTGTTCGATCTGCAAAGCAAGCTCGACCGCATTATCAGCTGGGGCCAGCAGGCTATCGATCTCTGGATCGGTTACGACCGCCACGTGCATAAGTTCATCCGTACCGCCATCGATATGGATAAAAACCGCGTCTTTGCCCAGCGTTTACGCCAGTCCGTGCAGACCTACTTCGATGCGCCGTGGGCTTTAACCCACGCCAGCGCCGATCGTCTGCTGGATATGCGCGACGAAGAGATGACGCTGCGGGACGAAGAGGTAACCGGCGAGCTGCCGCCGGATCTGGAATATGAAGAGTTTAACGAAATACGCGAACAGCTGGCGGCGATGATCGAGGAGCAGCTGGCGGTCTACAAAGCGAAACAAACCCCGCTGGATCTCGGTCTGGTGGTGCGCGATTACCTCGCCCAGTACCCGCGCGCGCGCCATTTCGATATTGCGCGCATCGTGGTTGACCAGGCGGTACGCCTGGGCGTCGCGCAAGCAGATTTCACCGGCCTGCCGCCGAAGTGGCAGCCGATTAACGATTACGGAGCCAAGGTACAGGCGCATGTCATTGACAAATATTGAACAAGTGATGCCGGTTAAGCTGGCCCAGGCGCTGGCAAATCCGTTATTTCCGGCGCTGGACAGCCAGCTGCGTGCTGGTCGTCACATAGGTCTCGACGAGCTGGATAATCACGCCTTTTTGATGGATTTTCAGGAATACCTGGAAGAGTTTTATGCCCGCTATAACGTCGAGCTGATTCGCGCGCCTGAAGGTTTCTTCTACCTGCGCCCGCGCTCTACCACCCTTATCCCGCGCTCGGTGCTCTCCGAGCTGGATATGATGGTCGGCAAAATTCTCTGCTATCTCTACCTCAGCCCGGAGCGTCTGGCGAACGAAGGGATCTTTACCCAGCAGGAGCTCTATGACGAGCTGATGAGCCTGGCCGACGAGGGCAAGCTGCTGAAGCTGGTGAATAACCGCTCCACCGGTTCCGATCTCGATCGCCAGAAATTACAGGAAAAAGTTCGTTCTTCCCTGAACCGTCTGCGCCGCCTGGGGATGGTCTGGTTTATGGGCCATGACAGCAGCAAATTCCGCATCACCGAATCGGTATTCCGCTTTGGCGCCGACGTGCGCTCCGGGGACGATCCGCGTGAAGCCCAGCTGCGTATGATCCGCGACGGTGAAGCCATGCCGGTAGAAAACCATCTGCAGCTCAACGACGAGAACGAAGACAACCAGCCGGATAGCGGGGAGGAAGAGTAATGATTGAACGCGGTAAATTTCGCTCACTAACGCTGGTAAACTGGAACGGCTTCTTTGCCCGTACCTTTGACCTGGATGAGCTGGTGACCACGCTCTCCGGCGGTAACGGGGCAGGGAAATCCACCACCATGGCGGCCTTCGTCACGGCGCTGATCCCCGACCTGACCCTGCTGCACTTCCGTAATACCACCGAAGCGGGCGCCACCAGCGGTTCTCGCGATAAGGGCCTGCACGGCAAACTAAAAGCGGGCGTCTGTTACTCCGTGCTGGACGTGATCAACTCCCGCCATCAGCGCGTGGTGGTCGGCGTGCGCCTGCAACAGGTCGCTGGCCGTGACCGTAAAGTGGACATCAAGCCCTTTGCCATTCAGGGGCTGCCCACCTCCGTTCAGCCAACCGCGCTGTTAACCGAGACCTTAAACGATCGTCAGGCCCGCGTTCTGAGCCTACAAGAGCTGAAAGAGAAGCTCGATGAGATCGAAGGGGTACAGTTTAAGCAGTTCAACTCCATCACCGATTACCACTCCCTGATGTTCGATCTGGGGATCGTGGCGCGTCGTCTGCGCTCGGCGTCTGACCGCAGCAAATACTATCGCCTGATCGAGGCCTCGCTCTACGGCGGGATCTCCAGCGCCATTACCCGCTCCCTGCGCGACTATCTGCTGCCGGAGAACAGCGGCGTGCGTAAGGCCTTCCAGGATATGGAAGCGGCCCTGCGCGAAAATCGCATGACCCTCGAGGCCATCCGCGTTACCCAGTCCGACCGCGATCTGTTTAAACACCTCATCAGCGAAGCCACTAACTACGTGGCGGCGGACTATATGCGTCACGCCAACGAGCGCCGCATCCACCTGGATAAAGCCCTTGAATACCGCCGCGAGCTGTTTACCTCGCGTAAACAGCTGGTGGCAGAGCAGTACAAGCACGTTGAGATGGCGCGTGAGCTGGGAGAGCACAACGGTGCCGAAGGCGATCTGGAGGCCGATTACCAGGCCGCCAGCGATCACCTGAACCTGGTGCAGACCGCCCTGCGTCAGCAGGAAAAAATTGAGCGCTACGAAGCGGATCTCGATGAGCTGCAAATTCGTCTGGAAGAGCAGAACGAAGTGGTGGCCGAGGCCGCCGACAAGCAGGAAGAGAACGAAGCCCGTGCCGAGGCCGCAGAGCTGGAAGTGGACGAGCTGAAAAGCCAGCTCGCGGACTACCAGCAGGCGCTGGACGTGCAGCAGACCCGCGCCATTCAGTACAACCAGGCCCTGCAGGCGCTGGAGCGCGCCAAAGCGCTTTGCCATCTGCCGGATCTCACTCCGGAGAGCGCCGACGAGTGGCTGGAGACCTTCCAGGCCAAAGAGCAGGAAGCCACCGAAAAGCTGCTCAATCTTGAACAGAAGATGAGCGTGGCGCAAACCGCCCACAGCCAGTTTGAACAGGCGTATCAGCTGGTGGCGGCTATCAACGGCCCGCTGGCGCGAAACGAAGCCTGGAGCGTGGCGCGTGAACTGCTGCGCGACGGCGTTAACCAGCGCCACCTGGCTGAGCAGGTGCAGCCGCTGCGCATGCGTCTGAACGAGCTGGAACAGCGCCTGCGCGAGCAGCAAGAGGCCGAACGCCTGCTGGCGGAGTTCTGCAAGCGTCACGGCAAGCAGGTTGATATCGACGAGCTGGAGGCCCTGCATCACGAGCTGGAAGCCCGCATAGCCTCTCTATCCGAAAGCGTCTCCAGCGCCAGCGAGCAGCGTATGACCCTGCGTCAGGAGCAGGAGCAGCTGCAGTCGCGGATGCAGAAGTTGCAGCAGCGTGCGCCAGTCTGGCTAGCCGCCCAGAGCAGCCTTAGCCAGCTTAGCGAGCAGTGCGGCGAGACCTTTGAATCAGGCCAGGAAGTTACCGAATACCTGCAACAACTGCTGGAGCGCGAGCGCGAAGCCATCGTTGAGCGCGACGAAGTCGGGGCACGCAAACGCGCCGTTGACGAAGAGATCGAACGCCTGAGCCAGCCGGGTGGCGCCGAAGATGCGCGCCTGAATGCCCTGGCCGAACGTTTTGGCGGCGTGCTGCTGTCGGAAATTTACGACGACGTCAGCCTCGAAGACGCGCCTTACTTCTCTGCGCTCTATGGCCCGTCCCGTCACGCCATCGTGGTGCCCGATCTGTCGCTGATCGCCGATCAGCTGGAAGGGCTGGAGGAGTGTCCGGAAGATCTCTATCTGATCGAAGGGGACCCGCAGTCCTTTGATGACAGCGTCTTCAGCGTGGATGAGCTGGAAAAAGCGGTGGTGGTGAAAATCGCCGATCGCCAGTGGCGTTACTCGCGCTTCCCGACGCTGCCGCTGTTTGGCCGCG
>DKMV01000300.1:5771-6804 GCA_002469605.1 Leclercia sp. UBA7405 | reverse complement strand
TTTAGGGGCGTAGCTCAGTTGGTAGAGCACCGGTCTCCAAAACCGGGTGTCGCGAGTTCGAGTCTCTCCGCCCCTGCCATATAAGAATCCTTTGCTCCGGCAAAGGATTTTTTTTGCTTTCTATTCCGGTAATTTACGGATCCTGCCTGTCTGGTTAGCATCCTTGCTAACCCTTTCGCTTAATCCATTACACTGATTTTTAAGAGATCTTTGATCTGACTTTGCTTATCGCTGTTCTGTAACCAGATGGCATAAAGCGGGCGTACCAGCGTGACTGAGTCGGTCACCGTATGCAGTCCTGTTTTAGTGCTTGCCCATCGTTGCGGTAGCCAGGTGCATCCTTTGAGTAATGCAAGTTGCTGGCAGGCAATCTCGGCCGAACTGGTGGTTAACATCGGGATATCGTCAGCGGTAATTAGCCCGGCTTCATGCTGCTGGAAATCTGGCCCCCATTCCAGCCGCAGATAATTCAGATCGGCTTTCAGGGAAGCGGGCTCGGCTGCGTAGAGCGCCAGGGTGAATTGCCCGAGGATCTGGCTGCCAAACTCATCCATTTTTGGCGCTTCGGTGGTAATCAGCAGATCCAACTGCCTTTCGTGTAGCTGTTTGACCAGCGATTGCCGTTGGGCGATGCGCGCCTCGAACTGCAGATGACCATGGGAACGGTAGAGCCTGGTCAGCCAGGGGCTAAGCATGCACTCCCAGAGCGACGCGCTGGCCCCTATCGAAAATTCATTATGCCGTGAGGTATGTGCGACCTCTTTGCGGGCAGCCTGCCATGTACTCATGAGCGTTTCCGCATAGGGCAGAAGTTTCTCTCCCGCTGCGGTTAAGCGGATATTGTTGCGATGTCTGGTAAAGAGGTTTACGCCGAGCTGGTTTTCAAGCTGGCGAATGCGAAAGCTTACCGCTGATTGAGTCAGATAAAGCGCTTCTGCGGCGCGCCCAAAGTGACGAGTTCTGCTTACTTCAAGAAAAGTCTTCAGCAATTCCGTATCCACGGTTTTCTCCGCAAAATTATTTGTCGTTATGA
>DKMV01000300.1:224-5668 GCA_002469605.1 Leclercia sp. UBA7405 | reverse complement strand
CAAAATTATTTGTCGTTATGATTTAAATGTTTTGTTTTACACTCTGTCAAGCGTAACTAATACTCCGCGCCATAAATAGCTCGGCCAAAGATATAGGAGCGTGTAGGATGGCGGAAAGCTTTACGACGACTAATCGTTTTTTCGACAACAAAAATTATCCGCGCGGATTTTCTCGTCATGGTGATTTCACCATCAAAGAAGCACAACTGCTTGAGCGCCATGGTTATGCTTTTAACGAGTTAGATCTGGGGAAACGTGAACCCGCGACTGAAGACGAAGAACTGTTTGTGGCCGTTTGTCGTGGTGAGCGTGAGCCGGTAACGGAAGCAGAGCGCGTGTGGATCAAATATATGGCGCGTATTAAGCGTCCTAAACGTTTCCATACTCTGTCTGGCGGTAAACCGCAGATGGAAGGTGCAGAAGACTACACCGAGTCAGATGATTAAAAAGAAGGGGCTGCGGCCCCTTTTTTACGACAGCATCTTTTGCAGATGCAATAACAGCCTGTCGATAGCGCGATAACTTAGCGCTTCCTGCAAATGACAGCGTTCAATATCCTTCTCTTCCGCCAGATCGGCAATCGTACGTGCCACTTTCAACAGACGTTGCCATGCACGTACCGAGAGCCCTAACCGGGTCAGGATCTCCTCCAGCCAATGGGCATCTTCTGTTTTCAGCGGGCAAATCTGGCGGATCTCAGCGTTATCAAGATGCGCATTAAGCTTGCCCTGACGCGCCCGCTGCCGGCTTTGCGCGGCGATTACCCTCGCCCGTACTATGGCGCTACTCTCCCCCTTATTTTGCGTCTGACTAAGCAGGCCCGGCGGGGGAAGTGGGATCTCAAGGGATAAATCGAAACGATCGAGAAAGGGGCCAGACAAACGTCCCAGATAACGTAGCGTCTGCTCAGGCGTACAACGGTTATGCTGCCCCTGATAATGGCCTGTAGGGCTGGGGTTCATCGCCGCAATAAGCTGAAACCGGGCTGGATAGCTGATTTTGGCGCGGGTGCGTGAGATATTAATCTGCCCGGACTCGATAGGTTCACGCAGTGCATCCAGCACCCGGCGTTCGAACTCCGGCAACTCATCGAGGAAGAGAATACCGTTGTGTGCGAGAGAGATCTCCCCCGGAACAGGGATTGAGCCACCGCCAACCATCGCTGTCAGCGAGGCACTATGATGAGGGGCACGGAAGGGCCGTTGTCGCCACTGTTTATAGAGGGAGGCGGCATTTATCAGGCTGATAATCGCCGCGCTTTCCAGCGCCTCCTGGTTGTTAAGCGGCGGTAGCAAACCATTTAAACGGCTCGCAAGCATGGTTTTACCCGTGCCGGGAGGGCCGATAAGCAACAGGTTATGCGATCCTGCAGCGGTTATTTCCAGCGCGCGTTTGCCCTGCTGCTGGCCAATAATATCGTTAATATCCTGTGCTTCATTTTCTGCTGCTGCCGCCACGGGTTCTGGCGTCATCAGCTGATGGCGGCCTTCGAGAAAGGCGCAAACCTCCTGTAAATGTTCTGCTACCAGACAACCTTGCTGTTCAATAAGGCCGACTTCGGCGGCATTATCGCCGGCGACGATTATCTCTCTGCCGGCCTCCAGTGCCGCTACCGCAGCGGATATGGCGCCTGGAACCCCTCTTAACGCCCCTGTAAGCGCCAGCTCACCCACAAACTCATACGCATTCAGCCGTGATGCCGTGAGCTGCTCAGAAGCCGCGAGAAGCGCAATGGCGATAGGTAGATCGTAACGTCCTCCCTCTTTCGGCAGGTCGGCCGGGGCCAGATTAATGGTGATTTTCTTCGCCGGAAAAGCATATCCGCTATTGATAATCGCGCTACGAACCCGGTCTCGAGCCTCTTTGACCGTGGTTTCAGGCAGACCAACTAACGTCAGGCCGGGCAGCCCGTTACTTAAATGAACTTCGACAGAAATTAGCGGTGCTTTAACGCCTAACGCCGCGCGGGTATAAACAACTGACAGTGACATAGACAGCCTCCTTGGAAAGGCACTATGCCATCAGGATCGCTGCAAAAAGAGGGGGAATTATTATCATTACGCGGTCTGTTCCTGATTTTCTGCTTTGTTGTGCAAACCTTTCAGTGAGATGGAACCGTGCTCGTAGAAATCCATCACATTTTCTTTTGAACAGACTGGCGTGCAAAAAAGTGAAAATAATTCATTTCCTTAAATTGTTATATAAAACAACGATTTTTAACTAAAAGATCAAACTGCTAATGAGCGGCGTTATAAAAAATTGTTGTGATTAGTCAGATATCTGTGGTAACTCTTTAGGTATTCCTTCGAACAAGATGCAAAAAGAACTGAAAATGACAGCCCTTCTACGAGTGATTAGCCTGGTCGTGATTAGCGTGGTGGTGATTATTATCCCACCGTGCGGGGCTGCACTTGGACGAGGAAAGGCTTAGAAATCAAGCCTTAACGAACTAAGACCCCCGCACCGAAAGGTCCGGGGGTTTTTTTATGGCCTAAAAACTTAAGCGAGGAACAGAGTATGGGTTGTAGCATAAAATTCTGTTTCTGCCGATTTACAACGGGGAAGTGACTATGAATGGGGCACAGTGGGTAGTACATGCGTTGCGGGCGCAGGGAGTCGAGACAGTATTCGGTTACCCGGGCGGCGCAATTATGCCGATTTACGATGCGTTGTATGACGGTGGCGTGGAACATCTGTTGTGCCGGCACGAGCAGGGCGCTGCCATGGCGGCGATTGGCTATGCCCGTTCAACCGGGAAAACCGGCGTCTGTATGGCGACTTCAGGCCCGGGAGCAACCAACCTGATCACTGGCCTGGCCGATGCGCTGCTCGATTCCGTTCCCGTTGTTGCGATCACCGGCCAGGTCGCTTCGCCGTTCATTGGTACCGATGCCTTCCAGGAAGTGGACGTTCTGGGTTTGTCGCTTGCCTGCACCAAACACAGTTTTCTGGTGCAGTCCCTGGAAGAGCTGCCGCGCGTAATGGCAGAAGCCTTTAAGGTGGCAAACTCAGGCCGTCCTGGCCCGGTTCTGGTTGATATTCCTAAAGATATCCAGGTTGCCGTGGGAGAGTTAGAGCCGCATTTCTCAACGGTGGCAGACGATGACGCTTTCCCGCATGCGGAAGTCGAAGAGGCCCGCCGGATGCTGGCCCAGGCGCAGCAGCCCATCCTCTATATCGGCGGCGGCGTGGGTATGGCACAGGCCGTTCCGGCGCTGCGCGAATTTATTGCCGTGACCGGGATGCCCGCCGCCTGCACGCTGAAAGGGCTGGGAGCGGTAGAGGCTGACTATCCGTTTTACCTGGGGATGCTTGGCATGCACGGCACCAAAGCCGCTAACCTTGCCGTGCAGGAGTGCGATCTGCTGATTGCGGTGGGTGCCCGTTTCGATGACCGTGTAACCGGCAAGCTGAACACCTTCGCGCCGAGAGCGAACGTCATCCACATGGATATCGACCCGGCCGAGATGAATAAGCTGCGCCAGGCCCATGTCGCTTTACAGGGGGATCTCAACGCGTTGTTGCCCGCGCTGCAGCAGCCTTTGTTTATCGATGCCTGGCGTCAGCATACGGCTGAAATGCGTCAGGAACACGCCTGGCGCTACGATCATCCGGGCGAGGCTATCTATGCGCCGCTGCTGTTAAAACAGCTGTCGGATCGCAAGCCGGCAGACTGCGTGGTCACCACCGATGTTGGCCAGCACCAGATGTGGTCGGCCCAGCATATGACCTATACCCGCCCGGAAAATTTTATTACCTCCAGCGGCTTAGGCACCATGGGCTTCGGGCTGCCGGCAGCGGTGGGTGCCCAGGTCGCGCGCCCCAATGACACCGTTATCTGCATCTCCGGCGACGGCTCGTTCATGATGAACGTGCAGGAGCTGGGCACGGTAAAACGCAAGCATTTACCGCTGAAGATCGTACTGCTCGATAACCAGCGCTTAGGGATGGTTCGCCAGTGGCAGCAGCTCTTTTTCCAGGAGCGTTATAGCGAAACCACCCTTACCGATAACCCCGATTTCCTCGTTCTGGCCAGCGCCTTTGGGATTCCCGGCCAGCACATTACCCGTAAAGACCAGGTTGCAGCGGCACTCGACACCATGCTGTCAAGCGAAGGGCCATACCTGCTTTATGTCTCAATCGACGAGCTTGAGAATGTCTGGCCGTTGGTGCCGCCCGGCGCCAGTAACTCACAAATGCTGGAGAAATTATCATGATGCAACAACATCAGGTCGCCGTGCAGGCCCGCTTCAACCCGGAAACCTTAGAGCGCGTATTACGCGTGGTGCGCCATCGTGGTTTTCAGATTTGCTCCATGAATATGGAAACCGCTACCGATGCGCAGAACATAAATATTGAATTGACCGTTGCCAGCCCACGGTCTGTCGAATTACTGTTTAGCCAGCTAAGTAAACTGGTAGACGTCGCGCACGTCGCCATCTGCCAGAGCACAACTACATCACAACAAATCCGCGCCTGAGCGCAATAGGAAGAAAAATGACGACGAAAAAAGCTGATTACATTTGGTCCAATGGTGAGATGATTCGCTGGGAGGACGCTAAAGTCCACGTGATGTCCCACGCGCTGCATTACGGTACTTCCGTCTTTGAAGGCATCCGTTGCTATGACTCCCATAAAGGCCCGGTGGTGTTCCGTCATCGTGAACACATGCAGCGTCTGCGTGACTCAGCCAAAATCTATCGTTTCCCGGTTTCCCAGAGCGTCGACGAGCTGATGGAAGCCTGCCGCGCCGTTCTGCGCAAAAATAACCTGACCAGCGCCTATATCCGTCCATTAGTTTTCGTTGGCGATGTCGGCATGGGCGTTAACCCGCCGGCTGGCTACACCACCGATGTGATCATCGCCGCGTTCCCGTGGGGAGCCTACCTGGGCGCAGAAGCGCTGGAGCAGGGGATCGATGCCATGGTCTCCTCCTGGAACCGCGTTGCGCCAAACACCATCCCAACCGCTGCCAAAGCGGGCGGTAACTACCTCTCCTCCCTGCTGGTGGGCAGCGAAGCGCGCCGCCACGGCTATCAGGAAGGTATTGCCCTTGATGTGAACGGCTATATCTCTGAAGGCGCGGGCGAAAACCTGTTTGAAGTGAAAGATGGCGTGCTCTTTACCCCGCCGTTCACCTCTTCCGCACTGCCGGGCATCACCCGCGACGCCATCATCAAACTGGCGCAGGATCTGGGTATCGAAGTTCGCGAGCAGGTATTGTCCCGTGAATCCCTCTACCTGGCCGATGAAGTCTTCATGTCCGGTACCGCAGCAGAAATCACTCCGGTACGTAGCGTAGACGGTATCCAGGTCGGCGAAGGCCGCCGTGGTCCGGTAACCAAACGTATTCAGGAAGCCTTCTTCGGCCTCTTCACCGGTGAAACGGAAGATAAATGGGGCTGGTTGGATCAAGTTAATCCATAAGCATAAATATGGGACGG
>DKMV01000300.1:0-133 GCA_002469605.1 Leclercia sp. UBA7405 | reverse complement strand
ATAAGCATAAATATGGGACGGCACGCACCGTCCCATTTATTAGTCAGACGGGAGTAAATAAAGCATGCCTAAGTATCGTTCCGCCACCACCACCCACGGCCGCAATATGGCTGGTGCCCGCGCGCTGTGGCGC
>DKMV01000007.1:1735-7717 GCA_002469605.1 Leclercia sp. UBA7405 | reverse complement strand
TGAGCCTCTTCTGGTCTATTCATGTTCCTGTTCTCCAGTAAGGTGGTAGTTGGTGAATAAATGTCCTTATCCATAACTATTTATAAATTATAGACTAATGATGTTAAAGACGCTGCATAGCACCTGGTGCATCCTTCAGAGCCGCCGTGGAAGAGAGCGTGGTGACAGAGTGTGAGCCAGAGAACGCGGCAATGCAGCCAGAAAGTTGTATTGCAGTTGCAATTTCTAATGAAAGTGTTATTGTCCTCGCGCTATCAAAGCAAGAAGCACATAAGTATAAAAAAAGCTAGACTCAAACTTGCCCCATAACGGGGCTTTTTTTCGTCTATACAGCGTCCGGACCGTAACGATCCTGAAAAAATAAACATTTATCTCAATCGCGACAACTCCTCTGGTTAAATATCAAACAATTATGTTGCTGATGAGGGCTCTCTTAACCGGTCCTGGCTCAGAGACGAAAAAGCCCCGGCTCAATGCTGGGGCTGAAAGTGATTGGACTGACCTCGCGGATAATTCCAACTTACCGCCATCCATTGGCGACGAGGCCAGTGGCGCGGATAATATAGCTATCATTACGTTAAGAATTAGCTTACAGAGCTAATTCAGGCTGTAGTCATGACTGACTGATTATTTGTGCGTCAATGCTGTCGAAAAAAACATCTGGTTTAGCTGGATACCTTTACCGGTAATACCCAGCCTCACAGCGATAACATCCGGTCTGTTCAACATACCCAGCAACTGGGTTTTAAATTCTGCGGGTAAGGATGAGACTTTTCCATGCCAGACTTTATTGCTCATCATCGCGCGCCCGATAATTAATCCGACGGTTAAAAGCGGTACTCTCACTTACTTTCTTAAGAATTACCGGACGAAATTTTTACGTTTTATACCTCGGCGCTTCCGGTAATAACGATACCGTTAAGCCCCGCCTCTCCTGCCGCACGAGTTCCAACAAACTGAAAGCGAATTTTACAGAATTAAAATATTTATTTTGGCAGGCGTTGCGGTGAAAAAAACCGGGCTTCATGCCCGGTTCGGTTTTAAGCCAGTCAAAATCTTACTCGCTCAATCCCCGATTTTTCAGCATCGGTTCAATCTGCGGATCGTGCCCGCGCCACTGGCGATAAAGTTCAGCTAAATCAGAGCTGTTCCCGCGCGACAAAATCGCTTCGCGGAATTTCTGCCCGTTTTCACGCGTTAAGCCGCCCTGCTCCACGAACCACTGATAGCCGTCGTCGGCCAGCATCTGCGTCCAGAGATAGGCGTAATAGCCCGCCGCGTAGCCGCCGCCGAAGATATGAGAGAAATAGCTGCTGCGGTAGCGCGGCGGGACGGCGGGGATCAGCAACTGCTCTTTTTCCAGCGCGGCGGTTTCGAAGGCTACGATATCCTCCGGCGCTTCCCGGGTGGTGATGCTGTGCCAGTTCATATCCAGCAGCGCGGCGCTCAGCAGCTCCGTCATGTCGTAGCCTTTATTGAACTGGGTAGCGCTCAGCATCTTTTCACGCAGCGCGTCCGGCATGGGCTCGCCGGTCTGATAGTGGCGTGCATAGCGGGCAAAGACCTGCGGATGGCTGGCCCAGTGCTCGTTGATCTGAGAAGGAAACTCCACGAAATCACGCGGGGTATTGGTGCCGGAGAGGGTGGAGTACCGCTGGCTGGCAAACAGGCCGTGCAGGGTATGGCCAAACTCGTGGAACAGGGTAATGACGTCGTCCCAGGAGATCAGCGCCGGCTGGCCGCTGGCGGGCTTCTGGTAGTTACAGACGTTGTAGATCACCGGCCTGGCGGCGAACTCGTGGGATTGCTCCACAAAGTTGCCCATCCAGGCTCCGCCCCCTTTCGAATCGCGGGCGAAGAAGTCGCCGTAGAAGAGCGCCAGCCCCTCGCCGTTGTTATCGAAGATCTCCCAGACGCGCACGTCCGGATGGTATACCGGAATATCGCTGCGCTCGGCGAAGCTGATACCAAATAACTGGCTCGCCGCCCAGAACACCCCTTCGGTTAGTACCGTATTCAGCTCGAAATAGGGCTTCACCTGGCTCTCGTCGAGGGCATATTTCGCCTGCCGCACGCGCTCGGCATAGTACGTCCAGTCCCAGGCCTGGGCGGTAAAACCGCCCCGATCGTTGTCGATCGCTTGTTGAATATCGGCAAGCTCCTGGAAGGCCCGTCCTCGCGCCGCCGGCACGATGCCGCGCATAAACTCCAGCGCCGCCTGCGGTTTTTTTGCCATCTGATCGGCCATTTTCCAGCTGGCGAAACTGTCAAAGCCCAGCAGTTCTGCCTGACGGGCGCGCAGCGCGGCCAGACGACGCACGATCTCACGGGTGTCGTTAGCATCCCCTTTCTCGGTGCGTAGCCAGCCAGCGGTAAAGAGCTTTTCGCGGGTCTGGCGGTCGCGCAGCTGCTGCAGCGCCGGTTGCTGGGTGGTGTTAAGCAGGGGGATCAGCCAGCGGCCATCCAGCCCCTTCTCGGCTGCCGCCTGTGCCGCCGCGGCCAGCTCTGCCGGGCTTAATCCATCCAGCTGGTGGAGGTCTTCTACCACAAGGCCACCGGCTTTATCCGCCGCCAGCAGGCGCTGGTTGAACTGGCTGGTAAGGGTAGCTGCTTCCGTATTAAGGGCTTTCAGCGCCTCTTTTTCGTCCGCCGCCAGTCGGGCACCGGCAAGAATAAAACGCTGGTGAAGCTCTTCAATCAGCCGCAGGGATTCAGCATCCGGCGCCTGGGCGTGGCGCTGGTCAAAAACGGCGTCTACCCGGGCAAACAGGGCATCGTTCAGCCAGATATCATTCGAAAGGGCCGCCAGCTCGGTGGAGATCTCCTCCTCCAGTTTCTGCAGATAATCGTTGGTGTGCGCCGAGGTCATGGCAAAAAAGATGTTGCTGACACGCGAGAGCAGCGCCCCGCTCTGCTCCAGCGCCAGAATGGTATTGCTGAAGTCGGCGTCGTGCGGCTGGGCGGCAATGGCGTAAATCTCCTCCCGCTTCTGGCGGATCCCCTCGTCAAAGGCCGGGCGGTAATCACTATCGCTGATGCGATCGAACGCGGGTGCCTGGTAAGGTAACGGACTGATATCTAAAAAAGGATTACGTTGCGACATGGCTGGCTCCTGAATGCGTGTAATCTTCCCAGAGTAGGCCACCACGCCCCGGCCTGCAATGGCGTATCGCGCAGCCCTGATAGTCTCTTATTGCGCTGAGCTGTCAGAAAATGCCATTAACAGTGATAATATCCGGTACGGAAAATGACTGACGTACGCGACCCCCTGAGGAAAATTATGAATAACGACGTACCGCTGAAGTTTTATGACATCGTTGATGAGTATGCGACCGAGACTGAAACGCCGGTAAGCGAGCAAGAGCGTGATGTTCTGGCGCACTATTTCCAGCTGCTTATCACCCGGTTAATGAATAACGAAGAGATCAGCGAAGAGGCCCAGCGGGACATGGCTGCCGAGGCGGGTATCGCTGAAAGCCGCATTGATGACATCGCCAATTTTCTTAATCAGTGGGGCAACGAGTAGCCTGAGTAAAGGCTGCTGGGATTTTGCGCTAAAGTCTTTTTTTGTGCCATATATGGCAGGTGTGCAGAAGATAATCCTGTGAAAAGATAAGTCAGAACTCTGCTAACGGGTTCGCATTTATATCGAGTGTGTTTAAGGGCGCCCCCTCCCCGGAAGGCGTCCTTTTTTTTGTGATACTTCTCTTTCTGCCCCTATAGCGTTTTAGCGAAACAGATTGCTTCTTCTCTGCCCAAATATGGTCCGTAGTTTTCAATAAGCCTGTAGCCATTGCTCTGATAGAAGCGTACAGCTCGCTGGTTTATTTGCCGGGTTTCAAGCCAGAGTTCTGCATAACCCAGCTCCCGGGCAGAGGTCTCCATAAAGCTTAGCAAGGCGTTGCCTATCCCCGCCTGACTGCGGTCTGAATACATTCTCTTAACTTCGGCTATGGCGGTCGTTAACGGACGAAGTGCCCCGCATCCTACCGCCTCGCCCCTCTCGTTTCTGGCCAGCACCCAGAGAGCGCCCTCTGTCCCCAGAGAACCCGCAGTGAAATTACGCCGGCCGCAGTCACCCGTAATAGAAGCAAGCTCTGAAGAAAGCTTTTCGATCAGGTGGGAAGACTCTGCAGAATATACATCTGACTTTTCGATGATAATCATTTTGATACCGGGATGGGTTAGGACCTGTCTTTAGCCACTATGGTTTTTTGCAAACTACATCAATCCATCAGGAAATAAAGAGAAAGGTAAGAGGGTTTTCTTATACCCCAGCGTTACCGCTTCGCCCTTACGGCCCACGCCGCCCCACCAAAAAGTCACCTTACCCTGCGCCAGATCGCATGCTATGGTAGTACAACACAAAAAGCGTTGAGGAACAGTGAGATGATTATTTTAGTAACTGGCGCGACCGCAGGTTTTGGTGAAAGCATTACCCGTCGCTTTGTGGCTAACGGGCATAAGGTGATTGCCACCGGCCGCCGTCAGGAGCGTCTACAAGAACTGAAAGATGAGCTTGGCGACAGCATTCTTACCGCCCAGCTTGACGTGCGTAACCGCGCCGCCATTGAAGAGATGATCGCAAATCTTCCCGCTGAGTGGCGCGAAATTGACGTGCTGGTCAATAACGCCGGGCTGGCGCTGGGCCTTGAGCCGGCGCATAAAGCCAGCGTTGAAGACTGGGAAACCATGATCGACACCAATAATAAAGGGCTGGTTTATATGACCCGCGCCGTGCTGCCAGGCATGGTGGAACGTAACCGCGGTCATGTGATTAATATCGGCTCTACCGCAGGCAGTTGGCCTTACGCGGGCGGCAACGTCTATGGCGCCACCAAGGCCTTTGTGCGTCAGTTCAGCCTTAACCTGCGCACCGATCTGCACGGCACCGGCATCCGCGTGACCGATGTTGAGCCAGGCCTGGTCGGGGGCACCGAGTTCTCCAACGTGCGTTTTAAAGGCGATGACGATAAAGCCGGTAAGACCTACGAAAATACCAATGCGCTGACGCCGGAAGATGTCACCGAGACGGTATGGTGGGTGGCAAATCTGCCGAAGCACGTCAATATCAATACCGTTGAGATGATGCCCGTCAGCCAGAGCTTTGCCGGTCTGAGCGTACACCGCGGTTGATTGTTCCGTCCCGGCCTGCGGGCCGGGGCTGGGATGCCAGGCAAAAGAATGGTAGTATTCACCGGTTAATTCTTCGAGAAATCACAACGCATGGCTGCTGAATCGCAACTCAATCCTGTACAACCCGTTAATCAGCAAATTTACCGCATATTGCGCCGCGATATTGTGCAGTGTCTGATCCCACCGGGTACCCCGCTGTCGGAAAAAGAGATCTCAGTACGCTTTGACGTCTCTCGCCAGCCCGTTCGCGAAGCCTTTATTAAGCTCGCTGAAAACGGTCTGATTCAGATCCGCCCCCAGCGCGGCAGCTATGTGAATAAGATCTCCCTCTCCCAGGTGCGTAACGGCTGTTTTGTACGCCAGGCGATTGAGTGCGCCGTGGCGCGCCGGGCCGCCAGCCTGGTAGACGATCATCAGTGCTATCTGCTGGAGCAAAACCTGCATCAGCAGCGCATCGCCATCGAGCGCAAGCAGCTGAACGACTTTTTCCAGCTTGACGATGAGTTCCACCAGACGCTGGCGCAGATTGCCGACTGCCAGCTGGCGTGGGATACCATTGAAAACATCAAAGCGACCATCGACCGGGTGCGCTATATGAGCCTCGATCACGTCTCCCCGCCGGAGATGCTGTTACGCCAGCACCATGATATTTTCAGCGCGCTGGAGAAGCGCGACGGCGATGCGGTTGAAAAAGCGATGACGCTGCATCTACAGGAAATTGGCGAATCGGTGCAGCTGATCCGCCAGGAAAATCGCGAGTGGTTTAGCGAAGAGTAATATATTCGCATCCCGCCGTGTCGGGATGCGCTATTTTAACGGACAACCAATACCGGTATTTTGGCATAG
>DKMV01000007.1:428-1632 GCA_002469605.1 Leclercia sp. UBA7405 | reverse complement strand
AATACCGGTATTTTGGCATAGCGTAATACCGATTCCGCATTTGAGCCCAGCAGATGGGTAGTCATTCCCGGCTTCTTAGATCCGATGACGATAATGTCATATTCCCCCGTGGCGCTGGTCGTCATTATCTCATCGCGCACGTTACCAAAACGGACCTCAGTGTGAATATGCTCTGGCGGGAGATCGAATAAACGCTTTAATGCGGTCATCTTTTTTTCCGACTCGGCAATCATGTAGTCTTCAAACTTCTTAATATCCGAGGAGAAGCCGCGCAGCATGGCACGACTGCTGACGGGCAGAACGTTAAGCAGCGTAATGGTGGCGTTCTCCGCTGCCGACAGGTAGCAGGCGTGGCGCACCGCTTTATCGCTCAGATCCATTTCAAATACATCGACAGGCATCAATATTTTCTTATACATAGGCCGTTCCCCTTTACTCATTATCCGCTTAATTAATTACCTTAAGAGTGGCATGGGTATATGAAACGGGAGCTAAACCATTACGCGCTGAAATTATCAAGTGAAGTAAAGAATTGTCATAATTCCGCAGCGGGAAAAAGTGTGATTTTGATCGAAAACAAAAAAACGGACAGCCGACAGGCGTATTAATAGAGCCCCGTAAGCGACGACACCAATTAAGACCGCTTCGGTATGTTTCAGAGGAGAATAACGATGATGACTTACGACCGTAACCGTAATGCAATTGCCCCAGGCATCCGCGTAATGATCAACAGCACCGGCACCACCGGTAAAATTCGTGCCATTCATAGCGAAGGGCTGACCGCTGAGCAGGTACGTCGTGGCAAAACGGTAGAGATCGAAGGTTGTGAAGGCCGCTATGAGCCGGTTGAACTGATCCGTCTGGGCCTCAACTGAGAGGCGTAATGACATGCCGCCGCGTACGGCGGCATGTGAAGATTTACAGGGCCGCGGCGTACTGCGCCACCGTGGCTTTCGCCCCTTTCGCCAGTAGCGTGGAATACGCACTCATCACCGCATCAACAAAGACCGCATCTTCAGGCAATTCTTTGCCGAAAATCGCCTCAATGCCCAGCAGAGCCTTGACCCGCTCCGGACCTTCAGCGCTCCCCTGCACCGCCGCCTGGATGACGGGCAGCAGCGGATCGCACACTTCAATAGCCTGCCCCTGCTCGTCTTTGCCGCCTACGTAGCGCATCCAGCCAGCCACGCCCAGCGCCAGCAGC
>DKMV01000007.1:0-143 GCA_002469605.1 Leclercia sp. UBA7405 | reverse complement strand
CGCCGGGTTGCTGTAGCGGGCGATCAGCATGTCCGCATAGTGGCCCAGATCGACGCCGGTCACCTTCAGGGTCGGTGCCTGTTCGTTGAGCATAAGGGCGTACGCCACCGTGCGGTAGTTAGCGTCTTCCATGCACTCGTTGA
>DKMV01000229.1:2115-5588 GCA_002469605.1 Leclercia sp. UBA7405 | reverse complement strand
AGCTGAAGCTGCGCCACCTTGCCAAGCTGGAAGAGATGAAGATCCGCGGCGATCAGAGCGAGCTGGAAACAGAGCGCGACCGTTTGCAGAGCACGCTGGCCTCCGAGCGCAAAATGAGTACCCTGCTGAAGAAAGAGCTGCAGGCCGATTCCGACGCCTTTGGCGACGACCGCCGCTCTCCGCTGCACGAGCGCGAAGAGGCGAAGGCGATGAGCGAGCACGATATGCTGCCGTCCGAGCCGGTGACCATTGTGCTCTCCCAGAGCGGCTGGGTGCGCAGCGCCAAAGGGCATGATATCGACGCGCCGGGGCTGAACTACAAGGCGGGCGACAGCTTCAGGTCGGCGGTGAAGGGTAAGAGTAACCAGCCGGTGGCCTTTATCGACACCACCGGGCGCAGCTACGCCATCGACCCCATTACGCTGCCGTCGGCGCGCGGGCAGGGCGAGCCCCTTACCGGCAAGCTGACGCTGCCGCCGGGTGCCAGCGTAGAGCATATGCTGATGGAGGCCGACGAGCAGAAACTGCTGCTGGCTTCCGATGCGGGCTACGGCTTTATCTGTACCTTTAACGATCTGATCTCGCGTAACCGTGCCGGTAAGGCGCTGATTACGCTGCCAGAAAACGCCAAAGTGATGACCCCGCTGGTGGTTGAAAACGACAGTGACATGCTGCTGGCGATCACCGCCGCGGGCCGTATGCTGATGTTCCCGGTCAGCGATCTGCCGCAGCTGTCGAAGGGCAAGGGTAACAAAATCATCAATATCCCATCCGCGGAAGCGGCGAAAGGTGAAGATGGCCTGGCGCATCTGTTTATTCTGCCGCCGCAGAGCACGCTGACCATTCACGTCGGTAAGCGTAAAATCAAGCTGCGCCCGGAAGAGTTGCAGAAGGTGGTGGGCGAGCGCGGACGCCGCGGTTCGCTGATGCGCGGCCTGCAGCGAATCGATCGCGTTGAGATTGATTCGCCGAACGCACCCCGCGCCAACAATAGCGAAGAGTAACCCTGTTTTCCCCTTCGTCCTGGAGGGGGATATCGCTAAAATTTCCTGTAAAGCCGTTGTTAATTCGTGCGTTGCGATTAACAATACGGTTTTGCGGATCCGCTTGTAATCCAGGCCCTGACCGACATTGTCGTACCATTATCCGCCGTCGGGGCTTTTGAGGTCGCTATGCTATTAATTGTTCGTATGATCCTTACCGTTATTTACTGCATTCTGGTCTGTATATTCGGGTCTATTTATTGCCTGTTTAGCCCGCGTAACCCTAAGCATGTCGCTACCTTTGGCCACATGTTTGGCCGTTTAGCGCCGCTGTTTGGCCTGAAGGTGGAGCTGCGTAAACCCGAGGGGGCAGAGCAGTACGGCAATGCTATCTATATTGCTAACCACCAGAACAACTACGATATGGTCACCGCGGCGAAAATCGTGCAGCCGCCGACCGTCACCGTGGGCAAAAAGAGCCTGCTGTGGATCCCCTTCTTTGGCCAGCTCTACTGGCTGACCGGCAACCTGCTGATCGACCGTAATAACCGCACCAAAGCGCACAGCACCATTGCCGAAGTGGTGAACCACTTCAAAAAACGCCGGATCTCTATCTGGATGTTCCCGGAAGGGACCCGCAGCCGCGGCCGCGGCCTGCTGCCGTTCAAAACGGGGGCGTTTCACGCCGCTATTGCGGCCGGGGTGCCGATTATTCCCGTGTGCGTTTCCAATACATCGAATAAGATTAATCTTAACCGCCTGAATAACGGCCTGGTGATCGTCGAGATGCTGCCGCCCGTTGACGTCAGCAAATACGGGAAAGATCAGGTGCGTGAGCTGGCAACCCACTGCCGGGAGCTGATGTTGAATAAATACGACGAGCTCAATAAAGAAGTTGCCGAAAGAGAAGCTGCCGGCAAGGTTTAAGCCGGATGAAAGGGAAATCGACTTCCCGCGTTGTTTGTACGTTTACATGGAGCCAATATGTCACTCAGTCGCCGTCAGTTTATTCAGGCATCGGGGATCGCCTTATGTGCAGGTGCGGTCCCGCTGAGGGCAAACGCCGCCGGGCAGCAGCAACAGCTGCCCATCCCGCCGTTACTCGAATCCCGTCGCGGTCAGCCGCTTTTTCTGACCCTGCAGCGTAGCCACTGGTCCTTCGTCCAGGGGACACGTGCGCCCGTCTGGGGCGTGAACGGGCGTTATCTTGGCCCAACCGTGCGCGTCTGGAGCGGCGATGACGTTAAGCTCATCTACAGCAACCGTCTGGCCGAAAACGTCGCCATGACCATCAGCGGGATGCAGGTGCCTGGCCCGCTGCTGGGCGGCGCGCCGCGGATGATGTCCCCCAGCGCTGACTGGGCGCCGGTGCTGCCCGTGCGCCAGCGCGCGGCCACCCTCTGGTATCACGCCAATACGCCAAATCGCACCGCCCAGCACGTCTATAACGGCCTGGCGGGAATGTGGCTGATTGAAGATGAGATCAGTAAATCCCTGCCGATTCCCAACCACTACGGCGTGGATGACTTCCCGCTCATTATTCAGGATAAGCGGCTGGATAACTTCGGCGCGCCTGAGTACAGCGAGCCGGGCAGCGGCGGTTTTGTCGGCGACACCCTGCTGGTAAACGGCGCCGAAAGCCCCTACGTGGAGGTCTCCCGCGGCTGGGTGCGCCTGCGCCTGCTTAACGCCTCCAACTCGCGCCGCTATCAGCTCCAGATGAGCGATGGCCGCCCCCTGCACGTCATTGCCGGCGATCAGGGCTTTTTGCCGGCGCCGGTTTCGGTTAAACAGCTGGCGCTGGCCCCGGGCGAGCGCCGTGAAATCCTCGTGGATATGACTAACGGCGACGAGGTTTCTATTACCTGCGGCGAAGCGGCTGGCATTGTCGATCGTATCCGGGGCTTCTTCGAGCCTTCCAGTATTCTGGTCTCGACCCTGGTGTTAACTCTGCGCCCAACCGGCCTGCTGCCGCTGGTCACCGACAGTCTGCCGATGCGCCTGCTGCCGGACGAGATTATCTCCGGCGCGCCGGTGCGCACCCGGGATATCAGCCTCGGCGACGATCCGGGCATCAACGGCACGCTGTGGGATGTGAACCGCATTGATATTACCGCCCAGCAGGGGACATGGGAGCGCTGGACGGTGCGCGCCGATATGCCGCAGGCGTTTCATATCGAAGGGGTGAGTTTCCTTATTCGCAACGTCAACGGCGCTATGCCTTTCCCGGAAGACAGAGGCTGGAAAGACACGGTCTGGGTCGACGGGCAGGTGGAACTGCTGGTCTACTACGGCCAGCCGTCGTGGCCGCACTTCCCGTTCCTGTTCCACAGCCAGACGCTGGAGATGGCGGACCGTGGCTCGGTGGGGCAGCTGCTGGTGAATCCGGCGCCGTAATTGACTACCCCTCACCCCGGCCCTCTCCCCAGAGGGGAGAGGGGGAAAACCAGTCATGCAGGCCGCACTAAACAGTCCCCTCTCCCCTCCGGG
>DKMV01000229.1:0-1952 GCA_002469605.1 Leclercia sp. UBA7405 | reverse complement strand
AGAGGGTTAGGGTGAGGGGCAAATAACCCCGCACAATACCCCTTCATTTCCCGCCACAATCCAGCGTATAATCGCCGCCCTTTGTTTATTTTTTCTTCGGAAGCATTATGAGCGCAATATCCTTGATCCAGCCGGATCGAGACCTCTTCTCCTGGCCGCAGTACTGGGCAGCCTGTTTCGGGCCGGCGCCATTCCTGCCGATGTCCCGCGAAGAGATGGATCAACTGGGCTGGGACAGCTGCGACATTATTCTGGTAACCGGCGATGCCTATGTCGATCACCCGAGCTTTGGCATGGCTATCTGCGGGCGTATGCTCGAAGCCCAGGGCTTCCGCGTGGGGATCATCTCCCAGCCGGACTGGAACAGCAAAGACGACTTTATGCGTCTGGGCAAACCGAACCTGTTCTTCGGCGTGACCGCCGGCAACATGGACTCGATGATCAACCGCTATACCGCCGATCGTAAGCTGCGCCACGACGACGCCTACACCGCCGACAACCTGGCGGGCAAGCGTCCGGACCGCGCCACCCTCGTATATACCCAGCGATGCAAAGAAGCATGGAAAGACGTGCCGGTCATCCTGGGCGGCATCGAGGCGAGCCTGCGCCGCACCGCGCACTATGACTATTGGTCTGATACCGTGCGCCGCTCGGTGCTGGTGGACTCTAAAGCCGACATGCTGATCTTCGGCAACGGCGAGCGTCCGCTGGTGGAAGTGGCGCACCGCCTGGCGCAGGGCGAGCCGGTGAGCGCCATCCGCGACGTGCGTAATACCGCCATTATGGTGAAAGAGGCGCTGCCGGGCTGGAGCGGGGTGGATTCCCGCGTTATCGATATGCCGGGCAAGATCGACCCGATCCCGCACCCCTACGGCGAAGATCTGCCGTGCGCGGATAACAAGCCCGTCGAGCCGAAAAAAGCCGAAGCCAAAGCCGTGGTCGTTCAGCCGCCGCGTCCGAAGCCGTGGGAAAAGACCTACGTGCTGCTGCCCTCCTTTGAGAAGGTCAAAGCTGACAAGGTGCTTTACGCTCATGCCTCGCGCATCCTGCACCACGAAACCAACCCGGGCTGTGCCCGCGCGCTGATGCAGAAGCACGGCGAGCGCTATATCTGGGTTAACCCCCCGGCAATCCCGCTCTCTACCGAAGAGATGGACAGCGTCTTTGCGCTGCCCTACAAGCGCGTTCCGCACCCCTCATACGGCAACAGCCGCATTCCGGCCTATGAGATGATCCGCTTCTCGATCAACATCATGCGCGGCTGCTTCGGCGGGTGCTCCTTCTGCTCTATTACCGAGCACGAAGGGCGCATTATTCAGAGCCGCTCCGAAGAGTCCATCGTCAACGAGATCGAAGCCATTCGCGACACGGTGCCGGGCTTTACCGGCGTGATCTCCGATCTCGGCGGCCCAACGGCCAATATGTACATGCTGCGCTGTAAGTCGCCGCGCGCGGAGCAGACCTGCCGCCGCCTGTCGTGCGTTTATCCGAGCATTTGTGAACATATGGACACCAACCATGAGCCGACGATCAACCTCTATCGCCGTGCCCGCGACCTGAAGGGTATCAAGAAGATCCTGATCGCCTCCGGGGTACGTTACGACATCGCCGTGGAAGATCCGCGTTACATCAAAGAGCTGGCGACCCATCACGTGGGCGGCTACCTGAAGATTGCCCCGGAGCACACGGAAGAGGGCCCGCTCTCCAAGATGATGAAGCCGGGCATGGGCAGCTACGATCGCTTTAAAGAGCTGTTCGACACTTATTCGAAACAGGCCGGGAAAGAGCAGTACCTGATCCCGTACTTCATCTCCGCCCACCCGGGCACCCGGGATGAAGACATGGTGAACCTCGCCCTGTGGCTGAAACAGCGCCGCTTCCGTCTGGACCAGGTGCAGAACTTCTACCCGTCGCCGCTGGCGAACTCCACCACCATGTATTACACCGGCAAG
>DKMV01000363.1:11765-11992 GCA_002469605.1 Leclercia sp. UBA7405 | reverse complement strand
CGAGCGCCTCAGCGTCGTAGCCATGTCCTGGGGAGGTGCGGTCGCCGGGATTTATGCCGAACAGCATGGTGACTCTATTGAAAAACTCGTGCTCGTCGCGCCGCTATGGCTATCGAATCGCCCACTGCGCATCGATGCCGGACAGCCGCTGGCGGCGTGGCGTCAGATCCAGGTCGACGCTTTTCGCGAGGCGTGGCTGGCAGGTGTCCCAGCCGACCAGCACGAAG
>DKMV01000363.1:716-11582 GCA_002469605.1 Leclercia sp. UBA7405 | reverse complement strand
CCACCCGGCTGGTTTGAACAATGGGCGAGGGTAACGATCTCCACCGATCCGGACGCCGCCGACCCGGGTACCATCCGCGCCCCTGGGGGCGCCATCCAGGATGTTCGGGAAAACTGGCTCGCTAGTCGACCGCTCTATAACCCGGGCGCCATTACCGCACCGGTACTGCTTCTTCACGCCGAGTGGGATCAGGACGTGCGGGTCGATATGATGCAGGATCTGNNCGCTCTTCCGATCTGGGCGCGATAGCTGCACCGGTACTGCTCGTTCACGCCGAGTGGGATCAAGACGTGCGAGTCGATATGATGCAGGATCTGTTCAAGCGCTTCGATAACGCCGCCCACCGACGCTGGATAGAGATTGGTGGCGGTACGCACATGATGTTGATGGAGCCTGGCCGCTGGCAGGCCTTCGATGAAATCATCACCTTCCTGAGAGCGCCCTCTCGTTGATCAAGGAAAGAGGCGGGTCGCGATAAAGCCACATCACACTCGTATCGGGAAAGGGCGCGTGTAAAACGCAACCGATAAAAAAACAGGCAGGTTAAAAACAAAATGCGCAATGATAGAGCCCATTGCGCACGTTTTTATCCCAGTGAGCGGATCCCCGCTATCAGCCGCTGTACCCCTTGCTCGAGCTTGCTGCGCGGGCAGCCGGCGTTCAGGCGCACAAAACCCGTACCTTCCGGTCCGTAGGTATATCCCGGCATAATCGCCACTTTTTGCTCTTCGATCAGCGCCTTTTGCAGGGCCCGATCGTCAATATTCAGTGGGCGAAGGTCGATCCACGCCAGATAGGAGGCCTGGGGCGGCTGCCAGTTCAGCTGCGGAAAGGCGGCGTTCAGCTCCGTGGCAACGTAGCTCAGGTTGGCTTCCAGATAAGCCCGCAGCGCGTCCAGCCAGGGCTCGCCCTGCTGATAGGCGGCAATGTGCGCCACCAGCGCCAGCACCGAAGGGGAGGAGAGGCCGTCGCGCCCTTTCAGGGCATCAAGATAAGCGCTGCGGCTCGCCTCATCGCCAATCAGGCCGTAGGCGCCGGTGAGCGCCGGGATATTAAAGCTCTTGGAGCCGGAGGTCAGCAGCGCCCAGGGGCCCTCGGCGACCGCGCACCAGGGGATGTGCTGATGCCCGCTCCAGACCATATCCATATGGATCTCATCGCTGATCACCTTCACATTGTGGCGTTCGCACAGCTGCGCCATCTGCGTTAATTCTTCCCGCGTCCAGACTTTTCCGGTCGGATTGTGCGGGCTGCAGAGCAGTAAAATTTTATTCTGTGGCTCTGCCAGGGCGGCTTCCAGCGCGGCCATATCGCACTGCCAGCCGTCGGCCTCTTTATTAAGGGCCACGGGAACCAGGATGCGCTTATTACCCTCTATCGCCTTGTAAAAGGCGTCGTAGGCGGGGGTATGGACTACGATGCCGTCATCGGCCTGCGACCACTGGCGGATCAGCTCCGAAACCATATAAATAACCGAGGGGCCATAAACCAGCGTATCGGTGTCAATCGGGCAGGCGAAACGCTGTTGGAACCAGTGGGCCACCGCCGCGAGGAATTCATCGTTCTTCCAGCGGCTGTAGCCGAACACGCCGTGATTAATGCGCTGAGTGAGGGCATCGGTGATGCAGGGGGCGGTGGCGAAATCCATATCGGAGATGGTAAACGGCAGCAGGTCGGCAGCGCCGAAGCGATCGGCAACGTAATCCCACTGGGTGCACCAGGTGCCGTGGCGATCCACGACGCTTGCAAAATCGAACATTTCTCGTCCTTACAGTGAAAAACCCCCTTCCGCAGAAGGGGGCAAGACGTCAGGCTTCTACCGTGCGCATGAGTGTCGCCAGCTCATCTTTCACCGACTGCACCTGCGGGCCGATCACCACCTGCAGATTATGCTGGTTCAGCTGTACCACGCCGATGGCGCGATTGGCCTTCAGGGCCGCGGTATCCACCAGCGACATGTCCTTCACCGACAGGCGCAGGCGGGTAATGCAGTTGTCCAGCGAGGTGATGTTATCCGCGCCGCCCAGCGCCGCCAGAATGGCCGGGGTGTTATAGCCCGATTTACCGGTGACGCCGGTCACCGCTTGCTCGACGGCCGCGGCGGTGTCGATATCACGACCCGGGGTCTTCAGGTTAAAGCGGGTGATGGCGAAGCGGAAAATAGCGTAGTAGACCGCAAACCAGATTGCCGCCACGACCGGCACCAGATACCACTTGGTTGAGAGGCCGTGCAGGATACCGAACACCACAAAGTCGATCACGTTGCCGTCGGTGTTGCCGATGGTCACGCCGAGCACCGCCATGGTGGTAAAGCCGAGACCGGTCAGCACCGCGTGGATAAGATAGAGCACCGGGGCCACGAACAGGAACAGGAACTCGATAGGCTCGGTGGTGCCGCCAACTACGCAGGCGATAACGCCGGAGATGAGCAGCCCCTTAATTTTATGGCGATTTTCCGGACGGGCACAGTGATACATGGCCAGCGCCGCGCCCGGCAGGCCGCCCAGGAAGGCGGGCATCTTACCCTGAGAGAGGAAGCGGGTGGCGCTCTCGGCAAAGCCGTGGGTGGTCGGGCAACTGAGCTGCGCCTGGAAGATGGTCAGCGCGCCGCTGACGGTATTACCACATACGTCCAGAGTACCGCCAGCCTCGGTAAAGCGGATCAGCGCCACCAGAATATGCTGTAAGCCGAAGGGCAGCAGCAGGCGTTCACCGGTGCCGAAGATCATCGGCCCGAAGTCTCCCGCGCTATTGATAATATGCCCGATGCCGGTAATGCCCAGCGCAAAGACGGGCCAGATAAGCGGGATCGCCAGACCAAACAGCCCCATCACCACCGTGGTGATAATAGGCACAAAACGGGTACCGCCAAAGAAGGCCAGCGCGTCCGGCAGGCGGATGTTGTGGAACTTCTCATGCAGGATCCAGATGATGATCCCGGCGATCACCGCCCCAAGGATCCCGGTGTCGATAGACTGAATACCGATAACGTTCTGGATATTATTGGCTTTTAACACCGCCGCGTCGGTAGTCGGCAGAATACCTTTTGCCGTCAGCCAGAAGTTGACCGCGAGGTTCATCACCGCGTAGCCGACAAAACCGGCAAAAGCGGCGACGCCTTTATTTTCGCGCGCCAGCCCCAGTGGGATGGCAATACAGAACATCACCGGCAGGAAGCTAAAGGCAAAGGAGCCGACCTTACTCATCCAGACGAAAATCGCCTTCAGCACCGGGTTGCCGAGTACCGGAATAAGGCTGATAACGTCGTGGCTGCTTAACGAACTGCCGATACCCAGCATGATCCCGCAGAAGGAGAGCAGGGCAACAGGCAGCATAAAGGTTTTCCCCAGTTGCTGGAAAAACTCCCACAGCGATATTTTTTGCGTTGCTTTCGTCGTCATCAAACGACTCCTTTATTGTTAAAATAGATGTAGCGGCTTCGATGCTGCGAGAAGATAAAACGTTTTATCAAATTTTAGTGCGGTATAAATCACATTCTCAGCCAATTAATGGCAGTATAAATATAAGTTATTGATAAAACGTTTTACCGGTTTTACGAGCAGGGAGTGACGGGGACGTATGGCTGTAGCAAAAAAGATCACCATCAACGACGTCGCGCTGGTGGCGGGCGTATCTGTCAGCACGGTTTCGCTGGTATTGAGCGGCAAAGGCCGGATCTCCACCGCCACCGGACAGCGGGTAAACGAGGCCATCGAACAGCTGGGCTTTGTGCGTAACCGCCAGGCGGCAGCGCTGCGCGGCGGGCAGAGCGGGGTGATTGGCCTGATTGTGCGCGATCTTACCTCCCCCTTTTATGCCGAGCTGACCGCCGGGCTGACGGAAGCCCTTGAGGCCCAGGGGCGGATGGTGTTTCTGCTCCACGGCGGGCGAGACGCGGGCCAGCTGCTACAACGCCTTGAGATGCTGCTCACCCAGGGCGTCGACGGGGTGATAGTGGCGGGTGCCGCCGGCATCAGCAGCGAGCTTTGCGAACGGGCGGCAGAGAAGGGGGTGCCGCTGGTCTTTGCCTCCCGTGCCGGCTATATCGACGAAGCCGACACCCTGCGCCCCGATAATATGCAGGCCGCGCAAATGCTGACCGAACATCTTATTCGTCGCGGCCACCAGCGCATCGCCTGGCTGGGGGGAATCAGCTCCTCCCTGACCCGCGCCGAGCGGGTCGGCGGCTACTGCGCCACCCTGCTAAAGTTCGGTTTACCTTTTCACAGCGAGTGGGTGGTGGAGTGCGAATCCAGCCAGAAAAAGGCCGCCGAAGCCATAGGCGCGCTACTGCGCCACAATCCGACCATCAGCGCGGTGATCTGCTATAACGAGACGATCGCCATGGGGGCGTGGTTTGGCTTGCTCCGCGCCGGGCGGCAGAGCGGCGAGAGCGGGGTGGGTAGCTTCTTTGACCAGCAGATAGGGCTAGGGGCGTTCGCGGACGTGCCCGAGAACGCGCTGGACGATCTGCCCATCGTCTGGGCCACTACCCCCGCACGGGAGATGGGCTACACCCTCGCAGAGCGTATTATGCAGCGCATCGATAAAGCCGAGGTGCCGCTGGGGCATCAAATCGTGTCGGCACGGCTGGTGGCGGCGAAATAACGGCCATAAAAAAGCCCTGCGGTTGCAGGGCTTTTAACCGGCTGGCCGATATTACTGCTGCGGCACCGCGGGTGCGGCAGGCGCTGCTGGCTCAGGCAGACCCAGCGTCGGCATACCAAACATACCGATAAAGGACTCCAGCGGCATTTTCTGGCCGTTAAGCGTTACCTGGCCGTTAGCATACTGCAGGCTGGTGCCGATAACGTTATCTTCCAGGGTAGTAATACGGAACATCTGGCCCATGGCTGCAACCCCTTTCACCTGCTGGCTGGCAAGCTTCGCGGCGTCGTCCTGGTCGTAGCCTTCCAGTTTGGCGACCTGGGTCATGAACTCGGTAGCCACATCCACCGGAATAGTCAGCTTGCTCTCCAGCGATTTCACGCTGCGATCCACTTCCTGAGACAGAGTTTGCGCTTCGCCGGTGGCGGTAGCGGGGTTTTTCAGGAACAGCGACAGGTTAAAGCTGGCTTCGCCTTTGCTGTTTTTCCAGCTCAGCGGGGCAATGGTGATCACCGGCTCGCCTTTCAGCAGGACAGGCAGGTTGCCGAAGAAGGCGTCCATCGCTTTCTGCTGATACAGCACCGGGTTGCTCTCCATCAGCTCTTTATCCGCTAACAGCGCCTGGCTCTGGGCGCGGTATTGCTGGCTGAACTGATGCCACGCCTGGCCGTCGATGTTGCCAATCTTCATTGAGAGCTTGCCGCTCCCCATATCCTGGTTCTGCACCTTCAGGCTCTTCATGGTGTAATCAAGCTGGCTGTTGATGCTCTTGCCATCTTTGGCGACGTCAGACTTCCCGTCCAGGTCCATACCTTCCAGTACGGCCAGCTCTTTGCCTTCTACGGCAATAGCCAGTTTTTCCAGGGTGATTTTCTGATCGCCAATACGCTCGTCAAAGTCGGTGAGGCGGCTGTTGCCGTCGGCTTTCAGGTTATTGAAGGTCATCTGCACCTTCTGGCCATACTGGTTCACCGCGTGTACCAGGCCGCTGGCGGCCTCGCCGTTAAGGGTGACCTCTTTACCGTCGCGATCCGCATCCAGCTGGAAGTTCCCGCCGCTGAAGGCCACTTTTTCATCTTCCTGCTCGTAATTGAGCGCTTTCAGATTGATATCGGAAGAGGTGGCCCCGGCATAGCTAATGCGGGTATTGATATCGAACGGAGACTGGTTGTTGGCCAGCTCGAACAGGGATTTGGTCGTGTCGTTATTCACAAGCTGGGTGTGAACCGAAGCCATTGACGGGATCAGGTTAAACTTCTTCAGCTGCGCCAGCGGGAAAGGACCGTGATCGACCACCTCGTTCAGCACCACGCTCTGACCAGGCTCCAGCCAGCCGTTCTGGCTGCCCGCAGCAGGTTTCACCAGCAACTGCAGATGGCTTTTAAACAGCCCGCGCGAATAATTTTGATAGCTCAGCTCCAGCCCGGCTTCCGGCGCGGTGCGCTTCAGCTCGCCGTTTGCCTGCGCCACCATCTCTGCCAGACGGCTCTCCAGTTGTTTACCCGTGTACCAGGAGGCACCTGTCCAGATAACCCCTAAGGCCACCACAACCCCAACCGCTACAACCGTTTTTTTCATCGTGTTTATCCCTAAAATGAAACCAGGCGGTAAAAACCGCCTGGTGTGAAGAAAGGCTCTCAATAGCTTAGCAAGAGATGTTAAAAAATTCAGTAAGTGGCTATAGCTTATTGAAAACCCGGGCCAGGCGGCCCACGCCGCTGATGCTCACCGGCGACTCGCTGGCGCCGATAAACGCCGACTCTCCGGGCTTGAGCACCAGGCGCTGCTCGCCCTTGCTAAGCACCGCTTCACCCTCCACGCAGAAGAGGATAGCGGCGCTCTGCTGGGCGACCGGGGTTTCGGTGCTGCTGAGGTCGTGCAGGGCAAAGGCAAAGTCCTCTACCGGAATCGGGAAGTCCAGCTCGGCGCCGTTTTTCACCGGACGGGTCAGCAGCTCGCTTGTCGGTTTGGCCACAAACTTCACGTTCGCCACCAGCTCCGGGATGTCGATATATTTCGGCGTCAGCCCCGCGCGCAGTACGTTATCGGAGTTCGCCATCACCTCAAGGGCTACCCCCTGCAGATAGGCGTGGGGCGTTTCGGCAAACAGGAACATCGCCTCGCCCGGATTGAGTTTCACCACATTCAGCAGCAGCGGCGAGAAGAGGCCGCTGTCGTCCGGGTAGAACTCGGCAATCAGACGGATGGTCTGCCACGGCTCGTCCTGCTGGCCGTTGAGGGCCGCATTCAGCACCGCCAGTGCGTGGGATTTCTCCTCGCCCTGCATATTCAGCAGGCTGGCAAACAGCTGGCTCAGCCCTTCGGCATTCGGGTTTTCGAGGAAGTGCGCAATGGCTTTATGGGCGCCTGCCACCGGCTGCAGCAGGGAGACAATTTCAGAGAACTCGCGGAAGGCGTTCATCGCCAGGAAAGGGGTGAGGGCGAAAACCAGCTCCGGCTTATGGTTCGGATCCTTGTAGTTACGCTCGGCCGCATCCAGCGGAATACCCGCGGCATTCTCTTTAGCAAAACCGATTTCGGAGGCCCGTTTGTTCGGATGCACCTGGATAGAGAGGGGTTGCGCCGCGCACAGCACCTTAAACAGGAACGGCAGTTCGCCAAAACGTTCTGCCACGGCCTCGCCCAGCAGCGCCTTTTTGTCACCGTCGATGACCTCGCGCAGGGATTTTACCTCGCCGTTAAGGTCAATCTTCGAGCTGCTCTTCGGATGCGCCCCCATCCACAGCTCGGCCATCGGCTGCTGGTTCGGGTTGTCGATACCGTAGAGTTCCGTTAACGCAGTTTTACTTCCCCATGCATAGTTCTGCACCGAGTTGATGAGTTTTTGCATTATCAAGCCCTGTTTCATAAGTAGAATTAACTGCCGGTATTAAAGCAATAAACCGTGCGGAAGTAACCTGCGCATGCAAAAAGTCGTACTAGTCTCAGTTTTTGTTAAAAAATTGTGTAGGATAAGCTAACTCGCTTTTAAAGAGGGCAACGGAAAATTGCCCGCACCATAATCTGCAATGTCGTAAGTGAGAGCATAATGTCGAACAAACCCTTCCATTATCAGGATCCTTTCCCACTGGCAAAGGACCAGACCGAGTATTACCTGTTAACCCGCGACCACGTTTCCGTCTCTGAATTTGAAGGCCAGGAGATCCTGAAGGTCGAGCCGCAGGCGCTGACCCTGCTGGCGCAGCACGCCTTCCACGATGCCTCCTTTATGCTGCGCCCGGCGCACCAGCAGCAGGTGGCCGATATCCTCAACGACCCTGAGGCTAGCGAAAACGATAAGTACGTGGCGCTGCAGTTCCTGCGTAACTCCGATATCGCCGCAAAAGGCATTCTGCCGACCTGCCAGGATACCGGCACCGCCATCATTACCGGTAAAAAAGGCCAGCGCGTCTGGACCGGCGGCGGCGATGAGGCCGCCCTGGCGCACGGCGTGTATAACACCTATACCGAAGATAATCTGCGCTACTCCCAGAACGCGGCGTTGGATATGTATAAAGAGGTGAATACCGGCACCAACCTGCCCGCGCAGATCGATATCTACAGCGTGGACGGCGACGAGTACAAATTCCTCTGCATCGCCAAGGGCGGTGGTTCAGCCAACAAAACCTATCTCTACCAGGAGACCAAAGCGCTGCTCAGCCCGGGCAAGCTGAAAAACTATCTGGTGGAAAAAATGCGCACCCTGGGCACCGCGGCCTGTCCGCCGTACCACATCGCCTTTGTGATTGGCGGCACCTCGGCGGAGAGCACCCTCAAAACCGTGAAGCTGGCCTCGACCAAATACTACGATGGCCTGCCAACCGAAGGGAACGAGCATGGCCAGGCGTTCCGCGATGTGCAGCTCGAGCAGGAGCTGCTGATCGAAGCGCAAAACCTGGGTCTGGGGGCACAGTTTGGCGGTAAATATTTCGCCCACGACATTCGCGTGATCCGTCTGCCGCGCCACGGCGCCTCCTGCCCGGTGGGAATGGGGGTCTCCTGTTCGGCGGATCGCAACATCAAGGCCAAAATCAACCGCGACGGTATCTGGATCGAGAAGCTGGAGAACAATCCGGGTAAATACATTCCGGAACATCTGCGCAAAGCGGGCGAGGGCGAAGCGGTACACGTTGACCTGAACCGCCCGATGAGCGAGATCCTCGCCCAGCTCTCGCAGTATCCGGTCTCTACCCGCCTGTCGCTGAACGGCACCATCATCGTGGGGCGCGACATCGCCCACGCCAAGCTGAAAGAGCGTCTGGACAACGGCGAAGGGCTGCCCCAGTACATTAAAGATCACCCGATCTACTACGCGGGCCCGGCCAAAACGCCGGAAGGCTATGCCTCTGGCTCATTAGGCCCGACCACCGCCGGGCGCATGGACTCCTACGTCGACCAACTGCAGGCCAACGGCGGCAGCATGATCATGCTGGCGAAGGGCAACCGCAGTCAGCAGGTGACCGACGCCTGCCACAAGCACGGCGGCTTCTACCTGGGCAGTATCGGCGGCCCGGCCGCGGTGCTGGCGCAGGGCAGCATCAAGAGCCTTGAGTGCGTGGAGTACCCGGAGCTGGGTATGGAAGCTATCTGGAAAATTGAAGTGGAAGATTTCCCGGCGTTCATCCTGGTGGATGACAAGGGGAACGACTTCTTCAAACAGATCCAGTCTTCCCAGTGCGCCGCCTGCGTGAAGTAAGTAAAACCTCCGGCGGCGCACCGCCGCCGGAAAATAAAAGAGCGCACAAAGCGCCATACGTTTTCTTCGCAGCCATCAATACTTATTCCTTAGTCATGTGAGCAATCCCCTTCATTGTTAACAAGGAGCAGGTAATGACCACGCATCGCAGTGAGAAAGATTCTATGGGCGCCATCGACGTCCCGGCGGATAAGCTATGGGGCGCGCAAACCCAGCGCTCGCTGGAACACTTCCGCATCTCGACCGAAAAAATGCCCGTCTCGCTGATCCAGGCCCTGGCGTTGACCAAGCGCGCCGCGGCGAAAGTAAACCAGGATCTTGGCCTGCTGCCCGCCGATAAAGCCGAGGCTATTATCCGCGCCGCCGATGAAGTGCTGGCGGGCAAACACCCGGATGAGTTCCCGCTTGCCATCTGGCAAACCGGCTCTGGCACCCAGAGCAACATGAACATGAACGAAGTGCTGGCCAACCGGGCGAGCGAGCTGCTCGGCGGCGTGCGGGGCATGGAGCGTAAGGTTCACCCGAACGACGATGTAAACAAAAGCCAGAGCTCGAACGACGTCTTCCCTACCGCCATGCACGTAGCGGCGGTGATCGCCCTGCGCGAGCAGCTCATCCCCCAGCTGAACGTGCTGAAACAGACCCTCAGCGAGAAATCACGCGCCTTCAGCGATATCGTCAAAATTGGTCGTACCCACCTGCAGGACGCTACCCCCCTGACTCTGGGACAGGAGATCTCCGGCTGGGTGGCGATGCTGGAGCACAACCTCAAACATATCGAAAACAGCCTGCCGCATCTGGCGGAGCTGGCGCTGGGCGGCACGGCGGTAGGAACCGGGCTGAATACCCATCCGGAGTACGCCGTGCGGGTGGCGCAGGAGCTGGCCACCATTACCGGCCAGCCGTTTGTCACCGCGCCAAACAAGTTTGAAGCCCTGGCTACCTGCGACGCTCTGGTGCATGCCCACGGCGCCCTGAAAGGGCTGGCCGCCTCGCTGATGAAAATTGCCAACGACGTGCGCTGGCTGGCCTCCGGCCCGCGCTGCGGCATCGGCGAGCTCAGCATTCCGGAAAACGAACCGGGCAGCTCCATCATGCCGGGCAAGGTGAACCCGACCCAGTGCGAAGCCATGACCATGCTCTGCTGTCAGGTGATGGGTAACGACGTGGCGGTAAATATGGGCGGCGCATCCGGTAACTTTGAGCTCAACGTCTACCGCCCGATGGTTATCCATAATTTCCTGCAGTCGCTGCGCCTGCTGGCGGACGGTATGGAGAGCTTTAATGAGCACTGCGCGGTGGGTATCGAGCCGGTGCGGGAGCGTATCAGCCAGCTACTGAATGAATCCCTGATGCTGGTGACGGCGCTCAACACCCATATCGGCTATGACAAGGCGGCGGAAATTGCCAAAAAGGCCCATAAAGAGGGGCTGACGCTTAAGGCGTCCGCTCTGGCGCTGGGCTACCTGAGCGAAGCCGAGTTCGATAGCTGGGTGCGCCCGGAAGAGATGGTCGGTAGCCTCAAGTAATCACTCCGCAAGGTAGAGGTGCAGCCGGGGAAT
>DKMV01000363.1:0-519 GCA_002469605.1 Leclercia sp. UBA7405 | reverse complement strand
AGAGGTGCAGCCGGGGAATGACTAACTTCAACGGCTGCGCCTCCGGTTTATAACGATGCTGAACGTTCTCCGCATCGTAGTTCAGCAGCTCGCCGATATCCGGCACCACCGCGCCCTGGTCGGCATCATATAAGGCAATCAGCGGCGTGGGGCAGGCGTACTGCACCTGCTTCTGCTGCCCGGCATACCAGACCCTGGCGATCGGCTGTACCTTTACCGGCCGCTTGATCTTCAGCCGGGCACTCTCCGGCAGGGCCGATATGGTGGTGTACTCCGCCTCCAGCCGCTCCAGCCACTGCTCCCGGGACCAGGGCGCCACCGCCCGTGGCGCTTTAATACTCTTCTCCAGCAGGGCCAGCACCTCGTCGCGGGTGAAATTTTTAATGATGTGCTTATTGGCCCAGCCAAAGCGTAAGGTTGCCGGATGGCGCAGTACCGTCAGCGTGCGGTAGGCGTTAAGGGTGATAAGCCCCGGCAGCTGGCGGTGGACCCACTCAAAGCGGGCGGCGGGGGGCAGAC
>DKMV01000310.1 GCA_002469605.1 Leclercia sp. UBA7405 | reverse complement strand
TGCCTGACCGGCGCGCTGGGCAATGCCATGGTGTCCGCCAACCTGCAAAATTTGCAGGGCACCTTTGCCGCCTGGTCCACGGAGATCGCCTGGCTGCCCGCGGTCTACGTAATGACCAACGTCTCTATTAACCTGCTGCTGGTAAAATTCCGCCAACAGTACGGGCTGCGCGCCTTTACCGAAGGCTTTCTGGTGCTCTATGTGCTGGTGACCTTTTTTCACCTGTTCGTCAACGATCTGAGTTCGGCGCTGATGGTGCGCGCCGCACACGGCATGGTGGCGGCGGCGCTCAGTTCGCTGGGGATCTATTACCAGATTCAGGCCTGGCCGGCAAAGCACCGGCTTAAGGCTCTGACCATCGGCATTACCGGCTCGTCGCTGGCGATCCCCATAGCGCGGCTCTTCTCCACCGAGCTGTTACAGCTGGAGGAGTGGCGCGGGCTCTATCTGTTTGAGCTGGGGCTGGCGCTGATTTCGCTCGGCTGCGTGATTGCTCTGAAGCTGCCCCCCGGCGATCGGCGCAAAGTCTTTGAGAAGAAAGATTTCATCACCTTTATTTTACTGGCACCCGGCATGGCGTTGCTCTGCGCGGTGCTCTCCCTCGGGCGGCTGGAGTGGTGGTTCGAGACTCCCTGGATCGGCTGGGCGCTGGCGCTGGCGCTGGTCCTGATCGTCACCGCTATCTTCTTCGAACATAACCGCAGCAACCCGCTGCTCAATACGCGCTGGCTCTCCAGCGGCAGCATTGTGCGCCTGGGGCTGATTATGCTGCTGATCCGCATCGTGCTGGCGGAGCAGAACACCGGGGTTATCGGCTGGCTGCAGTACGTGGGCCTGCAAAATGAGCAGATGACCCACCTGGCCTGGGCAATCTTTGCCGGGATCGTCTGCGGGATTGTCACCAGTTGCCTGACCATTAAACCGACCAGGCTTGCCTGGCCAATCGTCACCTCGCTGGTGCTGATGATCGTCGCCTCGCTGCTGGACAGTCAGTCCAGTAACCTGACCCGCCCGGACCAGCTGATACTGAGCCAGTTCCTGCTCGGGTTCGGCAGCGCCTTTTTCCTCGCCCCGGCGATGCTGGCCGGTATCGGCGGCGTGGTGGCGGATCCGCGTAATCTGGTGAGCTTCTCGGTGCTGTTCGGCATGAGCCAGAACATCGGGGGCCTGCTGGGTTCTGCCATTCTCGGCACCTTCCAGACCTGGCGCGAGAAGTACCACTCCAGCCTGCTGGCGGATCAGCTCACCACCCTTAATCCGCTGGTAAATGAGCGGTTACAGCTTTACAGCCAGATGTACAAAAGCCTGATTGGCGACAGCGCCCTGCTCAGCACTCAGGCGAGCCTCCAGCTGCAAAACGTCAGCACCATGGAGGCAAATATTCTTGCTTACAATGATACTTACCTGCTGACGGCGGGTATTGCCACCGCCACCCTGGTGTGGATCTTATGGCGTCTGCTACGCCTGCGCATAACGGCCCGCATGGCGCTGAAGGGCGCCACTGGTAATAAATAAGGAATATGAATAAATGATGTTTTGGGAGAAGTTATGAGTCAGCAGGATGCCGCCAAAGAGCAGGCTAACACCCGCAAAAATGTGCGTATTGTTTCTGTTTTTACCGCCGCTGCCATCGTGATTGTCGGGGTGCTGGTGATCCTGTATGCCTGGCAGCTGCCGCCGTTCACCCGCGACGTGCAGTTCACCGATAACGCCTACGTGCGCGGGCAGACCACCTTTATCAGCCCCCAGGTAAATGGCTATATCACCGAGGTGCGGGTGCAGGATTTTGACCAGGTTAAACAGGGCCAGCTGCTGCTGCAGATTGACGATCGCATTTACCGTCAGCGGGTGCATCAGGCCGAGGCGCAGCTGGCGATGAAAATCGCCGCCCTGAATAACAATCTCCAGCAGCGCAAAAGCGCCGAGGCGGTGATTGTGCGTAACGAGGCGGCGCTGAAAAACGCCCGCGCCCAGAGCCTGAAAACCCAGGCGGACCTGAAGCGGGTAAAAGAGCTGACCGCCGACGGATCGCTCTCCATTCGCGAGCGGGACGCCGCGCTGGCGAGCGCCGCCCAGGGTAGCGCCGATATTGACCAGGCAAAAGCCACCCTTGAGATGTCGCGCCAGGATCTGCAAACCACCATCGTCAATCGCGCCTCGCTGGAGGCGGATGTCGAAAGCGCCAAGGCGGCGCTGGAGCTGGCGCAGATTGACCTGCAAAACACCCGCATCGTCGCCCCGCGCGACGGCCAGCTGGGGCAGATTGCGGTGCGTCTGGGGGGCTACGTTACCGCCGGTACCCATCTCACCACTCTGGTACCGCCAAAGCATTGGGTGATCGCCAATATTAAAGAGACCCAGCTGGCGAATATGCGCGTCGGCCAGTCGGTGAAATTCACCGTCGACGCCCTGGACGGCAGGGCTTATCAGGGCCGGGTGGAGAGTATCTCCCCCGCCACCGGCGTGGAGTTCAGCGCCATCAGCCCGGATAACGCCACCGGCAACTTTGTGAAGATCGCCCAGCGTATTCCGGTCCGCATCGAGATCCTCGGTAAACCCGAGGAGAATGCTCTGCTGCGTCCGGGGATGTCGGTGCAGGTGACCATCAATACGGGGGAGGCAGAATGACCCTCCGCCCGCTTGCGATACTAGTGGTCGCCGCCGCCCTTGGCGCCTGCCAGTCGGTGGACGTGCAGCCGGCAAAGCCGACCTTGCAGATCCCGGCCCAGTGGCGCGCCAGCAGCGGTCCTGCCAGTCCGGCGGAGCAGCTATGGTGGCGCAATTTCCACGACAACCATCTCAACCGCTATGTTGACCAGGCCCTGCGCAATAACAGCGACGTACTGATTGCCCGGGAGCGCATTAATGAGTATCAGGCGCAGGTCTACGCCAGCGAGGGGAGCCTGTTTCCTTCGCTGGACGCGGGCCTCAGCGGTACCCGGGCGCGCTCCCAGTCGGCGGCCACCGGCCTGCCCGCCTACGGCACGCTCTATAAAGGCAGCCTGACCGCCAGCTACGATGTGGATCTATGGGGCGTGAACCGCAGCACCGCCCGCGCCGCAGAGGCCTCGCTTGAAGCGCAAAAAGCGGCCGCGGCGGCGGCGGACCTGACGGTAGCCTCCTCGGTGGCTTCGGGCTACGTTACCCTGCTGGCGCTGGATGAGCAGCTGCGGGTGACGCAGTCCACCCTTAAATCCCGGGAAGAGGCCTTTAACCTGGCGAAGCGCCAGTTTGAGACCGGCTACAGCTCGCGCCTTGAGCTGATGCAGTCCGACTCCGAACTGCGCGCCACCCGGGCGCAAATCCCTCAACTGCAACACCAGATCGCCCAGCAGGAGAATGCCTTAAGCCTGCTGTTGGGCGGCAACCCCGGCGCGGTGGCCCGCAGCAGCGATTTCGCTACCCTCACCCCCCTGCGCCTGCCTTCGCAGCTGCCCTCTTCGCTGCTTAATCGCCGCCCGGATATTGTGCAGGCCGAACGCCAGCTGATTGCCGCCGATGCTTCTCTCGCCTCGTCGCGCGCCAGCCTGCTGCCGTCGATCAACCTCACTGCCGGCGGATCGGTGCAGGATCGTACCCTGCCCGGCCTGCTGGATAACCCGCTGCAGCTCTGGAGCTTGGGCGGCAGTATTCTCGCGCCGCTGCTGAACCGCCAAGCGCTGAACGCGCAGGTCGACATCTCCCAGTCCCAGCGCAACCAGGCGCTCTACAGCTATGAAAACACGGTGCGTAACGCCTTCAAAGAGGTGAACGACAGCCTGGACGCTATCACTCGCTATCAGGAGCAGTTGACGGAGCTGATTGCGCAGCAGGAGGTGGCGCAAGAGACGCTGCGGATCGCGCAGAATCGCTATCGCAATGGTTACTCTTCCTATCTGGACGTGCTGGATGCCCAGCGCACGCTCTTCTCGGTGCAAACCAGCGTGGTGGAGACCAAAAACAACCTGCTGCTGGCGCAGATTGATTTGTATAAGGCGCTGGGCGGCGGATGGTCTGATAAAAACTAAGGGGCAATCGATGCAGCAGAAGTGGTCCGACGTTGATAATTATATGATTTCCGCTCTTATTCCCGAGGACGACGTGCTCGCTCAGGTGCTGGAAAACAACAAGCTGGCTGGGTTACCTGAACACGATGTCGCCGCCAATCAGGGGCAGTTTCTGGCGCTGCTGGTGCGCATGACCCGCGCCGTGCGCATTCTGGAGATCGGCACCCTCGGCGCCTACAGCAGTATCTGGATGGCGCGCGCCCTGCCGCCGGAGGGCAAGCTAATAACCCTCGAAGCCGACCCGCGACATGCGGAGGTAGCCAGAAAAAATATCGAGCTGGCGCGTCTCGCCGGACGCATCGAACTGATTGAGGGCCCGGCGCTTAAGTCGCTGGAAGGCTTTGGCGATGTCGCCCCTTTTGACCTGATTTTTATCGACGCCGACAAGCCAAACAACCCGGGCTATCTGGAGTGGGCGCTGCACTACTCCCGTCCGGGAACGCTGATTGTGGGTGATAACGTCGTGCGCGACGGAGAGGTGATTAATGGTCAGAGCGATGACGCCCGCGTGCAGGGGGTACGGCGCTTTATTGAGATGATCGGGGATAACCCGCGCCTGACGGCGACGGCACTGCAAACTGTGGGGGTCAAGGGCTGGGATGGGTTTACGCTGGCGCTGGTGAATGGTTAACAGTCATCGACTGGCTCCTCCCTCGCCCCGAAGGATAAATCCCCATCAGTGATGGCTAGCACAAACTGCCCCCTCGCCCCTTTGGGGAGAGGGCCGGGGTGAGGGGAACATGCGGCTGAGGTGGTGGTTCCGTTCACTT
>DKMV01000254.1:21392-24643 GCA_002469605.1 Leclercia sp. UBA7405 | reverse complement strand
TCGCCGCTGGGTATTCAGCAGGCGAGCGAAGCGGGTAAATCGATCTTCTTCCTGATCGAAGCTAACCCGGGCCCGGGGATGGGCGTGCTGGTCGCTTATATGATCTTTGGTCGCGGCAGCGCCAAACAGTCAGCGGGCGGTGCCGCTATTATCCACTTCCTCGGCGGCATCCATGAGATTTACTTCCCGTATGTGCTGATGAACCCGCGTCTGATCCTGGCCGTTATCCTCGGCGGTATGACCGGCGTCTTCACCCTGAGCGTGCTGAACGGCGGCCTGGTTTCTCCGGCTTCTCCGGGCTCTATCCTGGCAGTGCTGGCCATGACCCCGAAAGGCGCCTACTTCGCCAACATCGCCGCAATCTTTGCTGCCATGGCGGTCTCCTTCGTGGTCTCTGCCATCCTGCTGAAAACCAGCAAGGTAAAAGAAGAGGACGATATCGAAGCGGCCACCCGTCGTATGCAGGACATGAAAGCGGAATCTAAAGGCGCCGCGACGCCGCTGACCGCCGGTAGCGTCTCTAACGACCTGAGCCACGTGCGTAAAATTATCGTTGCCTGCGATGCCGGTATGGGCTCCAGCGCCATGGGCGCGGGCGTGCTGCGCAAGAAGGTGCATGATGCGGGCCTGAGCAATATCTCCGTCACCAACAGCGCTATTAACAGCCTGCCGGCGGACGTTGATCTGGTCATCACTCACCGGGATCTGACCGAGCGCGCCATGCGCCAGGTACCGCAGGCGCAGCATATCTCCCTGACCAACTTCCTGGACAGCGGTCTGTACACCAGCCTGACCGAACGCCTGGTGGCGGCGCAGCGCCATGAAGATAACGAAGTGAAGGTGCGTACCAGCCTGCAGGACAGCTTTGACGAGAGCAATGCGCACCTGTTCCGCCTGGGCGCGGAGAACATCTTCCTCGGCCGTACCGCCAGCACCAAAGAAGAGGCGATTCGCTTTGCCGGCGAGCAGCTGGTGAAGGGTGGCTACGTGCAGCCGGAATACGTTGAAGCTATGCTGGAGCGCGAAAAGCTGACCCCAACCTATCTGGGCGAATCCATCGCGGTGCCGCACGGTACGGTTGAAGCGAAAGATCGCGTGCTGAAAACCGGCGTTGTGTTCTGTCAGTACCCGGCAGGGGTGCGCTTCGGTGAAGAAGAAGATGACATTGCCCGCCTGGTGATTGGTATCGCCGCGCGTAACAATGAGCACATTCAGGTCATCACCAGCCTGACCAACGCCCTGGATGACGAAACTGTTATCGAGCGTCTGGCCAACACCACCAGCGTGGAAGAAGTGCTGGCACTGCTGAACAAGTAATTGCGTTCCCCCCCTCTCCCATCGGGAGAGGGTTAGGGTGAGGGGTAAGCCTCACCCCAGCCCTCTCGGGTAACAACATTGAAAAGGTTAACACTATGAAAGCATTACATTTTGGCGCAGGTAATATCGGTCGTGGTTTTATCGGCAAGCTGCTGGCAGACGCGGGTATCGAACTGACCTTCGCCGATGTGAACCAGACGGTCCTGGATGCCCTGAATGCCCGTCATAGCTATCAGGTGCATGTGGTAGGTGAAAATGAGCAGGTTGATACCGTTACCGGCGTTAACGCGGTCAGCAGCATTGGCGATGAGGTTATCGACCTGATCGCAGAGGTTGATCTGGTGACCACCGCCGTAGGCCCGGTAGTGCTTGAGCGTATTGCCCCGGCCGTCGCCAAAGGTCTGGCAAAACGTAAAGCGCAGGGTAACGAGGCCCCGCTCAATATCATCGCCTGTGAAAACATGGTGCGCGGCACCACCCAGCTGAAAGGCCACGTGCTGGCAGCGGTGGCAGAAGAAGATAAAGCCTGGGTAGAAGCGCACGTGGGCTTTGTGGACTCTGCCGTAGACCGTATTGTGCCGCCTTCTGCCTCTGCGACTAACGATCCGCTGGAGGTCACCGTTGAAACCTTCAGCGAGTGGATCGTCGATAAAACTCAGTTTAAAGGCGCGCTGCCGACCATTCCCGGTATGGAGCTCACCGATAATCTGATGGCGTTTGTCGAGCGCAAACTCTTCACGCTGAACACCGGGCATGCTATAACCGCCTACCTCGGAAAACTGGCCGGTCATCAGACCATCCGTGACGCGATCCTCGATGAGAAGATCCGCGCGGTGGTGAAAGGCGCCATGGAAGAGAGCGGCGCGGTGCTGATCAAACGCTACGGCTTCGATGCCGACAAACATGCGGCCTACATTCAGAAAATCCTCGGACGTTTTGAAAACCCGTATCTGAAAGATGACGTTGAGCGCGTCGGTCGTCAGCCGCTGCGTAAGCTGAGCGCGGGCGACCGCCTGATCAAACCGCTGCTGGGCACCCTGGAGTATGGTCTGCCGAACGGCAACCTGGTGAAAGGCATTGCCGCCGCCATGCACTACCGTAGCGAAGAGGATCCGCAGGCGCAGGAGCTGGCGCAGCTGATTGATGCTAAGGGTCCACAGGCCGCGCTGGCGCAGGTTTCCGGCCTGGATGCCAACAGTGACGTGGTGCTGGAGGCGGTGAACGTTTATAACGCAACCAAATAATGATGCAGGAACTGGCGCAGGTCATCCTGCGCCCGGATGATAGATTGTCAGATATGCAGGCAATAATGGAAGAAAACCAGGCCTTTGAAAACCGCGTGCTTGAACGTCTGAATGCTGGCAAAACTGTACGAAGTTTCCTGATTTCCGCCGTCGAGCTGTTGAGCGAGGCCGTGAATATCCTGGTGCTTCAGGTGTTTCGCAAAGACGATTATGCGGTGAAATATGCAGTAGAACCGTTGCTTGACGGCGACGGGCCGCTGGGCGATTTATCCGTACGCCTGAAGCTGATTTATGGTCTTGGGGTAATTAGTCGTGCGGAGTATGAAGACGCCGAACTGTTGATGGCTCTGCGGGAAGAGCTGAATCACGACGGCAATGAATACCACTTTACCGACGACGAGATCCTCGGGCCGCTGGGCGAACTTCACTGCGTCTCTGCCCTGCCCCCGGCGCCGCAGTTTGACACCAGCGATGCCGAGCTGTACGCCATGCAGAAGCTGCGTTACCAGCAGATGGTGCGCTCCACCATGGTCCTCTCCCTGACTGAGCTGATTTCCCGGATCAGCTTAAAAAAAGCGTTTCAGAAGTAAGCCTGCGTACATTGGTGTATCCTTCCCTGTAATCTCCCCTGTTTTTAGAGCTATATGTGATGAAAGAAGTCGAAAAGAACGAAATTAAACGCCTGAGCGA